>NZ_JADPLO010000040.1:0-60539 GCF_015667765.1 Bacteroides sp. 1001302B_160321_D4
CTAATTCTATTATGCCACCTTTATTCGTTTGTCCAAATGATCATAATGAATCGCCCCGATTATTTGTATCCGACATATTACATCCAATCCATTATCATCTTCATAGCATGGACTTTGATTTTCATTTGCTTTATGATCGCTTACCAAAAACAAAATAATAAATCATGGAAGGATTAATACAATTTACAGGTATAGTGATGATTGCATTTGGAATACTGCAAATCATCCTTTTCTTTAAAATTTGGGGAATGACTAATAACGTCAAACGCATTTGGAAGAAAATAGATAATAAGGACTTTCTTTCCGATGCTTGTGTTTCTTATATAAAAGGCAACTTGGAAGAAACTGAAAGGTTGGCAAATGAAGCTTTTCTGCAGGAAGTAGCTTTACTTTCTAAATCATCTGAATCTTATGAAGATTGGATCGATAATTATATAAAAATAAAAGAAAAATATACCCGTATCTTCAAGAAAATAGATAAGCCAGCTCCTGACTTTAATAAATACGAAGAACCGAAGATGTATCTACTTTAAACAATAGAGAAAAAAATAAGGCTGACATAACGAGTATCAGCCTTATTTTTTTTACATATATCCATATCACATATTCAAATAATACTCCCTCGTCAACGCTATATACTCCTCACTATACTGATGACGCGCCAATTCCGTCAACAACTCTTCTATCACACACTCCCGATTGGAAAAAGAAAAAGCAATCAGCGTACGTTTTGGAATACCGCCGGGCTTAGTAATTACATTGAGCTGACGAATCGCATACAACTTATTCATAGAAGCTATCGCCTTTACCCGATCAACCACATCCGTCGGAATCACGACCGTAAAAAGTCCGTCTGCTGCCAATAACCTATTTACCCCTTCCAGCAATTCTTCGTAGGTTAGAGAATCATTGTGACGGGCAGCAGCCCTCTGCCGATCCGGACACTCCAACGAATCGACAAAATAAGGGGGATTTGAAACAATCACATCAAATTTATCCGAAGACCGGTATTTCTTAAAGTCAGCCTGCACCACTTCTATCCGCTCCTGCCAAGGAGAACGAGCCACATTTTCCCTGGCCTGTCCGGCCGCCGCCTCGTCTATCTCCAATGCCACAATCTTTGCGTCTGGCAAACTGCGTTGAGCCAACATTAAAGCCACCAAGCCCGTCCCCGTACCAATATCCAATATCCGGCGCGCGCGCTCAACCGAAGCCCAAGCTCCCAAAAGCACCCCATCCGTACCAACTTTCATAGCACATTGGTCGTGCCACACTGTAAATTGCTTAAATTGAAAATAAGGATTCGACATTTTATCCGTTTGTCTTAAAGCTGTTTTATTCTACTATTTTATTGCAAATCGCCAAAAATAAATAATAATTATGGAATACTCCCTCTACAAGCCGATATTTTGGCATTGTTTTTGTGTTTTTATTCTGCACAGTGCTTTATTATTAGAGAGAATCAATTAACTTTGCAAACGATTTATGCATATCAGTATGACATAAACTAAATTAAAACGAAAAGATGAAAGAAAGATATTTATTGGAAGATGGAAGCGATAACGGCTTCTCGCTAATCACTGACTATGATGGGAACGATGAACAGGCATTTGATGTAAATGTGAAATCTGGTGAAATTCTTCCGGTACTCCCTCTACGTAACATGGTGTTGTTTCCTGGAGTATTCCTGCCGATCACAGTGGGCCGTAAGTCTTCTCTGAAACTCATACGAGACGCTGACAAGAAGCATAAAGATATTGCCGTAGTATGTCAGAGATCGGCACATACAGAGGATCCGAAGTTGGAAGATTTACACAATATCGGTACCGTAGGACGAATTGTGCGGATATTGGAAATGCCCGATCAGACAACGACTGTCATCCTTCAAGGAATGAAACGTCTGAACCTGATAAACATTATCGAAACCCATCCGTATCTGAAAGGTGAAATAGAACTTTTGGAAGAAGACATTCCAAGCAAAGACGATAAAGAGTTTCAAGCCTTGGTGGAAACCTGCAAGGACTTGACAATGAGATATATCAAATCGTCAGATGTGATGCATCAGGATTCGGCATTTGCTATTAAGAATATCAACAGCCCGATGTTTCTGGTCAATTTCATCTGCTCGAACCTGCCGTTCAAGAAAGACGAGAAGATGGACTTGTTAAGCATCCATTCATTACGTGAACGCACATATCACTTACTGGAAATCCTGAACCGCGAAGTGCAACTGGCAGAAATCAAGGCATCCATCCAAATGCGTGCCCGCGAAGATATCGACCAGCAGCAACGCGAATACTTCCTGCAACAGCAAATCAAGACTATCCAGGATGAACTAGGTGGCGGCGGCCAGGAGCAGGAAATAGAAGAAATGCGCCAAAAGGCAGAAAGAATGCGTTGGAACGCAGAAGTCAGGGAAACATTTATGAAAGAACTGGCTAAACTGGAACGCACCCATCCACAATCTCCGGATTACAGCGTACAGCTTAACTATCTGCAAACCATGCTCAATCTTCCATGGGGTACGTATACAACTGACAATCTGAACCTTAAAAACGCAGAAAAGACGTTGAACAAAGACCATTACGGACTGGAAAAAGTGAAAGAACGCATTTTGGAGCATTTGGCTGTATTAAAGCTGAAAGGTGATATGAAATCACCGATTATCTGCTTATATGGCCCTCCGGGAGTAGGTAAAACATCTCTTGGAAAATCCATTGCATCTGCGCTCAAACGGAAGTATGTACGTATGTCTTTAGGCGGCGTGCATGACGAAGCTGAAATCCGCGGACATCGGAAAACTTATATCGGCGCCATGCCCGGACGAATCATCAAGAGTTTGATTAAAGCCGGCGCATCCAATCCTGTCTTCATCCTGGATGAAATAGACAAGGTCAGCGCCGACCGTCAAGGAGACCCCTCTTCCGCATTACTGGAAGTGCTTGATCCGGAACAAAATACTGCTTTCCACGATAACTTCCTGGATGTAGACTACGACCTCTCAAAGGTATTGTTTATCGCAACAGCCAACAACCTGAACACAATCCCCGGCCCATTGCTCGACCGTATGGAATTGATTGAGGTTAGCGGATATATCACGGAAGAGAAAGTAGAGATAGCCCGCAAGCATCTGGTTCCCAAAGAGCTGGAAGCCAACGGACTTAAAAAGACAGATATCAAGCTTCCCAAAGATACGTTGGAAGCTATCATCGAGTCATACACCCGTGAGAGCGGCGTTCGTGAGCTGGAAAAGAAGATTGGTAAAATCCTTCGTAAATCAGCCCGTCAATATGCTACGGACGGTTATTTCGCCAAGACAGAAATCAAACCGTCGGATTTGTATGACTTCCTAGGAGCACCGGAATATACACGTGACAAGTATCAAGGAAATGATTACGCAGGCGTAGTCACCGGATTGGCATGGACAGCCGTCGGAGGCGAAATCTTATTTGTAGAAACGAGCTTGAGCCGTGGCAAAGGCGGACGTCTCACACTGACCGGTAACCTGGGAGATGTGATGAAAGAATCTGCCATGCTGGCACTTGAATATATCAAGGCACACGCTTCTATCCTGAATCTGGACGAAGAGATCTTTGACAACTGGAATATTCATATCCACGTTCCCGAAGGCGCAATTCCGAAAGACGGTCCGTCGGCAGGTATTACGATGGCCACCTCCCTGGCTTCTGCCCTGACGCAAAGAAAAGTGAAAGCCAACATTGCCATGACGGGCGAAATTACCCTTCGCGGCAAAGTGCTTCCCGTGGGTGGCATCAAAGAGAAGATATTGGCAGCCAAGCGTGCCGGAATCAAGGAAATCATCATGAGTGCCGAGAACAAAAAGAACATAGATGAGATTCAGGAGATTTATCTGAAAGGACTGACTTTCCACTATGTAAACGATATAAAAGAGGTATTTGCCATTGCGCTGACCAATGAGAAAGTGTCGGATGCTATTGATTTATCCGTTAAGAAACCCAGCCAGGAATGACATTTGAGTTACAATATACAGATACTAAAAGTAATGCCCGTGCGGGTCTGATTACCACAGACCACGGGCAGATACAAACACCGATCTTTATGCCGGTGGGCACACTGGGCACGGTTAAGGGAGTACATCTGACCGAATTGAAAGAGGATATTCAGGCGCAGATTATTCTGGGTAATACCTATCACCTCTATTTGCGTCCGGGACTGGACGTGATCGAGAAAGCAGGCGGACTGCACCGTTTTAACGGTTTCGACCGCCCGATGCTAACTGACAGCGGTGGTTTCCAGGTATTCTCTTTGGCCGGAATCAGAAAGCTGCGGGAAGAAGGAGCCGAATTTCGTTCGCATATCGACGGAAGCAAGCACGTCTTCACTCCGGAAAAGGTGATGGACATAGAACGCACCATCGGCGCAGACATTATGATGGCTTTTGACGAATGTCCTCCCGGTGACTCGGATTATGAGTATGCCAAAAAGTCATTAGGTTTGACGCACAGATGGCTCGACCGTTGTATACAACGTTTTAATGAGACGGAACCTAAATATGGTTACAATCAGGCTCTCTTTCCTATCGTGCAAGGTTGTGTCTATCCCGACCTGCGCAAACAATCAGCAGAGTTTATCGCGTCCAAAGGGGCCGACGGGAACGCTATTGGCGGTTTGGCAGTAGGCGAACCGGTAGACAAGATGTATGAAATGATCGAGATTGTTAATGAAATACTTCCCAAAGACAAACCTCGTTACCTGATGGGCGTCGGAACTCCTGTCAATATTCTTGAAGGAATAGAGCGTGGCGTGGATATGTTTGACTGCGTTATGCCTACACGAAACGGACGAAATGGCATGTTGTTCACCAAAGATGGCATTATCAATATGCGAAACAAGAAATGGGAAACCGACTTCTCTCCCATCGAAGCCGACGGAGCTTCCAGCGTAGATACGTTGTACAGCAAGGCTTATTTGCGCCATCTTTTCCATGCGCAAGAGCTACTGGCCATGCAAATTGCCTCGATACACAACCTGGCATTCTATCTGTGGCTGGCAGGAGAAGCAAGAAAACATATTATTGCCGGAGATTTCTCGACCTGGAAGCCGATGATGGTCAAAAGAGTATCAACTAGATTATAAGAAATGAAAAGCAATCGATTTATAAAACGGCTGGACTGGTATATCATCAAGAAGTTCTTGGGGACATACGTATTTGCTATTGCATTGATCATTTCTATTGCAGTGGTATTCGATTTCAACGAAAAGATGGACAAATTGATGGAGCATGAAGCTCCCTGGGATAAGATCATCTTTGAATACTACATGAACTTTATCCCCTATTTCTCCAATCTGTTCAGTCCGCTGTTCGTATTCATTGCTGTTATTTTCTTTACCTCCAAGTTGGCAGAGAACTCTGAAATCATCGCTATGTTCTCCACCGGCATGAGCTTTAAGAGAATGATGCGTCCTTATATGATTTCGGCCGCTATCATTGCGCTGACCACCTTCACGCTAAGTTCGTACGTGATTCCTAAAGGAAGCGTGACGCGTCTGAACTTTGAAGACCGGTATATCAAACCCAAGAAACAAAATTCGGTAAGCAATGTACAGTTAGAGGTAGACAGCGGGGTTATAGCCTACATTGACAACTATAACAACGCCATGAAAACCGGTAACCGTTTTTCATTGGATAAATTCGTTGACAAGAAGCTGGTTTCGCATTTAACTGCACGCCGTATCACTTATGACACTGCAACTGTTCATAAATGGACAATTCACGACTATATGGTACGCGAATTAGATGGTTTAAAAGAAAAAATCACTAAGGGAGATCGAATCGACTCTATTATCAATATGGAACCTTCTGACTTTCTCATCATGAAAAATCAGCAGGAGATGTTGACCAGCCCCGAACTAAGTGACTATATAGAAAAACAAAAGCGAAGAGGATTTGCCAACATCAAGGAGTTTGAGATTGAATATCACAAACGCATTGCCATGTCGTTCGCTTCTTTCATCCTTACCATCATCGGTGTATCGCTTTCATCCCGGAAAACAAAAGGTGGTATGGGGCTCCACTTGGGTATCGGATTAGGGTTAAGTTTTTCTTATATCCTGTTCCAAACGATTACCTCCACCTTTGCCGTGAACGGAAATGTGCCTCCTGCCATTGCAGTCTGGATTCCCAATATCCTTTATGCAGGTATCGCATTCTTCCTGTATCAGAAAGCACCCAAATAACCAGAAAGCAACAAATAAAAGGATTGCAAGCCTTCCGCAGTCTTCAGGAACTCGATCCGCAGACTGTCCCAAGGTTTCGGATATACCGCAGAAAGAAAGATATAAAAATAAGAAGTTCCGCCTATTCCTGCTAATGCAAGTGTAGGCGGAACTTTTTTGTTGTATCCATTTCCTCTTTTGTCTATTCTCCATTGTTTTCACCTGACGGTGATCCGGAAAATCCCTCTTTCTCCTTACATTCCTAAAATCGTTAACCGATTTCTTTTACATAAGCAGAAAGATCTGCAGCAGAGATGTTTTTGGCTATAATTACACCATTTCCATCCAATAAATAGTTAGTGAATCCCCGATTTAAACGGTATTTCTTAAATAATCCGGAATCCTCGCCTTCTGTTTCCACGAAACAAGTGGGCGTAACTATTTGATCCTTACGAACGGTTTCCTTAAATATTGACTGATATTCGTCAAATGAAACAGAAACCATTTCCACATTATGAGAAGAACGAAGCGCATTGCTTAAACTTACGTTTTGCATCCGGGACTGCGCGTCATAACTTGCCCAGAAACTTAGCAACACATATTTGCCTTTCAAATTTCCCAACTTAAAGGCGGGTTGCTCATTTGACGTAGATTCGATCTTAAAATCAGGGGCTACGTCGCCCTCACTCAAACCTCCGGTAGGTTTGTCTTTCTCAACGAAAGCGGTCAAGGAACAAATTAGTAATACAACAAAAATCCATTTTACATGCTTCATGTAATTCGGTTTTAGTTAATACTATCCGGGACTGTCCTTAAACAGTGGTTTCTTCCCGAAACGTTGTCTTTTCAGGCATCAGGCGAAGAGGAATCCGCTGATTATCAGAGCCTTTATTTTTGAAACCGGGTGCAAAGGTAAGTAAATATTAAATTAACTTCCAAGCAAATAAGCAAAAATCTCACTTTTTGGGTATAACTTTTTATGTTATTTAGCATAAAAACGAACTTTTTTCTCTACTTTTGCAGAGTTAAAGTCTATTTTTTATGCAACCATCAAATACTGAATTGATTCTGATTCGAGTTACCGGCGAAGATCGTCCGGGACTGACTGCTTCTGTGACTGAAATCCTTGCCAAATATGATGCTACGATCCTTGACATCGGCCAGGCAGATATTCATAATACATTATCGCTGGGAATTCTGTTCAAGAGTGAAGAAAGACACTCCGGATTCATTATGAAGGAACTCCTGTTCAAAGCTTCTTCATTGGGAGTGACCATCCGGTTTGAACCTATCACCACCGAACAATATGACAACTGGGTAGGCATGCAAGGGAAAAACCGCTATATCCTGACGGTATTGGGACGCAAACTTTCCGCCCGCCAGATTTCTGCCGCTACAAGCATATTAGCCGAACAGGGCATGAATATAGACGCTATCAAGCGTCTGACAGGTCGCATCCCGTTGGACGAATGTCAGACTGATACACGCACCCGGGCTTGCATCGAATTTTCAGTAAGAGGTACTCCGAAAGACCGCATTGCCATGCAGGAGAAGCTGATGAAACTGGCCAGCGAACTGGAAATGGACTTTTCTTTCCAACAGGATAATATGTACCGCCGTATGCGCCGCCTGATTTGTTTTGATATGGACTCTACCTTAATCGAGACAGAAGTGATTGACGAACTGGCTATCCGTGCCGGTGTAGGCGACGAAGTGAAAGCCATCACGGAAAGCGCCATGCGTGGAGAAATAGACTTTACAGAGAGCTTTACCCGTCGCGTAGCCTTATTGAAGGGGTTGGACGAATCGGTAATGCAGGAAATAGCCGAGAACTTGCCTATCACAGAGGGTGTAGAGCGACTGATGTATGTATTGAAGAAGTACGGTTACAAGATCGCTATCCTTTCGGGAGGATTCACTTATTTCGGCCAGTACCTGCAAAAGAAATACGGTATAGATTATGTCTATGCCAACGAACTGGAAATCATCGACGGCAAACTAACTGGACGTTATCTGGGGGATGTAGTAGACGGAAAACGGAAAGCCGAACTGCTCCGCCTCATTGCACAAGTGGAAAAGGTGGATATTGCACAGACCATCGCCGTAGGAGACGGAGCCAACGATCTCCCTATGCTGGGGGTTGCCGGACTAGGAATCGCTTTCCACGCCAAGCCCAAAGTGGTGGCCAATGCCAAGCAATCAATCAACACTATCGGACTGGATGGAGTGCTCTATTTCCTCGGGTTCAAAGATTCTTACTTGAATATGTAATTAGACCAAAAAATAGATTATCTTTGCTGACAAATAAAATAAAAGAATGAAGTTTTCCGAACTACAATTAAATGCAAATGTGCTTGAGGCGCTTGATGCCATGCGATTTGACGAATGTACGCCTATACAAGAACAAGCAATTCCAATCATACTTGAGGGTAAAGATTTGATCGCAGTAGCACAGACAGGAACAGGTAAAACGGCCGCGTTTCTGCTTCCTGTATTGAATAAATTATCTGAAGGTAAACATCCGGAGGATGCGATTAATTGTGTCATCATGTCTCCTACCCGGGAATTGGCCCAACAGATCGACCAGCAAATGGAAGGGTTTTCCTATTTCATGCCGGTATCGAGTGTTGCTGTATATGGCGGAAATGACGGGATATTGTTCGAACAACAGAAAAAGGGACTCACATTGGGAGCTGATGTTGTCATTGCTACTCCCGGACGTCTGATCGCCCATTTAAGCCTTGGATATGTAGATCTCTCCAAGGTTTCTTATTTTATTTTGGATGAAGCAGACCGGATGCTCGACATGGGATTCTACGAAGATATCATGCAAATAGCCAAATATCTGCCGAAGGAACGACAGACTATCATGTTTTCAGCAACAATGCCGGCAAAGATACAGCAATTGGCAAATACGATCTTAAACGAACCGTCGGAAATAAAGCTCGCTGTTTCCAAACCTGCGGAAAAGATTATTCAGGCGGCATACGTCTGCTATGAAAATCAAAAGTTGGGCATCATACGCAGTCTTTTTATGGATGAGGTTCCGGAACGTGTGATTGTCTTTGCTTCTTCCAAAATTAAGGTTAAAGAAGTTGCCAAGGCGTTGAAATCAATGAAGCTGAACGTAGGTGAAATGCATTCGGACTTGGAACAGGCTCAACGGGAAACGGTTATGCACGAGTTTAAAGCCGGACGAATCAATATATTGGTAGCTACGGACATCGTTGCACGTGGTATTGATATTGATGATATCCGCCTGGTTATCAACTTCGACGTGCCTCACGATAGTGAGGACTATGTGCACCGCATCGGCCGTACGGCACGTGCCAACAATGACGGGGTGGCACTTACGTTTATCAACGAAAAGGAACAGAGTAACTTCAAAAGCATTGAGAATTTTCTGGAGAAAGAGATTTATAAGATTCCTATCCCTGAAGGATTGGGAGAGGCTCCGGAATACAAACCGCGTTCGTTCAACAAAAACAGGAACGGGAATTTCTCTAAAAGAAAAGATTTCCGGGGAAAAAGAAACAACGGAGGGAAGAAAAGCAACTACCCTGCGCCCAGACAGAAATAAAATCTGTATTTCCTTGTTTGAATAGAGTCCGTATTTCTTATTGGGGAAAACCTGATTTCTATTTGAATAGAATGTAGAGTCCTTATTTGGATGAAGTAATCTCCAAATCGCCTTTAAAGCTCACTTCCATATTTACAACGCTATATATGGAAGTTTCCGGAATGGCTAAAACAGCTTGATAATGAAAACCATTCCGGTTTACTTTCACAAACTTTGTATCTGACAGGATTGATTGCGCCAGGAAATCCGCAGGAACCACTTTGTCGAACATCTGTTTGGTTATATCGCTGGCAAACAGGCTCTTTTTACCTTCGTACACACAGATGTGCATCACATTATCATAGTACACATTATCCATACTAATCCCGTCTTCGGAATAAGTCGTCTTGATGACTCTCATTTTAGATGGATTGATATATACGTATGCACGATAGCGAGTGCCGTTGTAAGTCACTACACTATCGCGTTTGGTTACTTCCGTATAAGTCGGAACCACAAGTTCCTGACGGACAAAATAGATAGAATCATTGAGGTCTTCGGATTTATGCAGTTTTATTACATTATCCGTAATGGAATGAAACCAAAATATATGTTCTCCCTGCTTATCAATCTTGTAATAAGTGGTATCATTTCCATAAGTGTAAAGAATGTCCCGCATTATTTTAAATGCAATGGGAGTACTTTGTGCGTCTGCATAGTAGATGGTATCTCCTTCCACACGCATCAACGGGCTCTCCGTTTCATCGTCCAGCCAAATTCCCTGCAGTAACTCTTTTGCGCTAAGATCCTCTTTCTCCTGTTGAAGAGAATGGGGACTCTTATTGCCGCTACATGCCGCGAAAAGGATTGCCATTAACGATACAGCCACATTTTTCATCATCTATCTTAGTTTTGTATAAAGATACTCCTATTTTTTTATTTACCAATACAATGGTAAACAAATCCGAGCTCTTCCATCTCTTTTTTATCATATATATTACGTCCGTCCAACACAATCTGCTGGGCCATCGTCTTCTTGATAACGGCCCATGAGGGCAGACGGAATTCTTTCCATTCGGTAACCAGCATCAATACATCAGCATCCAGCACTGCATCATACATATCACAAGCATAATAGATTTTTTCTCCAATTCTACGCTTGCACTCTTGCACAGCAGCCGGATCGTATGCACGCACCCGACAACCAGCTTCCAGCAATTTATCGATCAGGACTAATGCCGGAGCCTCACGCATGTCATCCGTTTCCGGTTTAAATGCCAGCCCCCACAAAGCAACAGTCTTACCTTGCAAATCACCATTAAACTGTTTCTTTAACTTCTCAAACAGGACGCTTTTCTGTTGTTCGTTCACTTCTTCCACAGCACTAAGCACCCGCATACTATAACCGTTCTGTTCCGCAGTCTTAATCAATGCTTTCACGTCTTTAGGAAAACAGGAACCACCATATCCGATGCCCGGATACAGGAACTTACGTCCAATACGGGTGTCCGAACCTATTCCGCTACGTACCATGTTCACATCCGCGCCAACGATTTCGCATAAGTTTGCGATATCATTCATAAAACTGATACGGGTTGCCAACATCGAGTTTGCCGCATATTTAGTCATTTCTGCAGATGGAATATCCATGAAAATCACACGGAAATTATTCAATAAGAATGGCTTGTATAGTTTGGACATCAATTTCTCCGCACGTGCCGACTCCACTCCCACTACCACACGGTCCGGACTCATAAAGTCACTGATCGCATTTCCTTCTTTCAGGAATTCCGGATTAGAAGCCACGTCAAAATCAACTTTCACGCCTCTCTTATCCAATTCTTCCTGAATAACCGCGCGAACCTTACTGGCAGTACCCACCGGAACGGTACTTTTGGTAACTACCAGTTTATATTGTTTCATATTGCGACCAATGGTACGGGCCACCTCCAACACGTATTTCAAATCAGCGCTGCCGTCTTCATCCGGAGGGGTGCCAACCGCACTGAATATAACTTCCACGTCGTCCAGACAACTTTCTAATGAGGTTGTAAACTTCAATCGCTTTGCTTTCATATTACGGAGCACCATCTCTTCCAATCCATTCTCATAAATCGGAATATTCCCCTTTTGCAAAGATTCGATTTTCTCTTTATTTGTGTCTACGCACGTTACATTCACGCCAATTTCGGCAAAGCATGTACCTGATACCAGACCCACATACCCTGTTCCCACGATTGCAATTTTCATACTTAATCTATTGTTTGTTTAGAAATTCATTCAAAATAAGCGGCATCTTTAAAGGCAGTTCCCTCTCTGTCTTTCGCCGATAATACCATTTGCGAATCTGCCAACGGCCAGTCTATCCCCAACGTTTCATCATTATACAAAATAGAAGCTTCCGCCTGCGGAGCATACTTGTTATCTACCTTATACGTAAAAACGGCTTCTTCGCTCAAGACTGCAAAGCCATGAGCAAAACCACGGGGAATGAAAAATTGTCTCTTGTTTTCCTCACTAAGCAACACGCAGACGTGCTTTCCAAACGTAGGCGATGATTTACGCAAATCAACGGCAACGTCCAGCACTTTTCCTTTAAGAACACGAACCAGTTTCGCCTGACTGTATTCTCCTTTCTGATAGTGCAATCCGCGTAACACGCCAAAAGATGATTTCGACTCGTTGTCCTGTATAAAATCTACGGGACCAATATTGGCATCAAACTCTTCTTTCTTATAGGCTTCCATAAAATAGCCCCGTTCATCGGAGAAAACTTTAGGCTCTATCAGCCATACTCCGTCTATTTCCGTCTGTATATAGTTCATTATTGATAGTGATAAATAAAACGATGCAAAAGTAGTGAATTTTTCGAAGTTTTCTGGGATATATTCAATTTATCTCGTAATTTTGCAGACATGATTGAATTGGCACAACATATAGAGACTTTACTACTGGAAAACGATTGCGTCATTGTTCCGGGGTTTGGCGGTTTTGTAGCGCATTACTCGCCTGCAACCCGCGTAAAAGAAGAAAATATATTTTTACCTCCTACCCGCACAATCGGCTTTAATCCTCAATTAAAACTGAATGACGGCGTATTGGTGCAATCTTATATGTCAGCGTATGACACGAGTTTTGCTGACGCCAGCCGCATAGTAGAAAAGGAAGTAAACGAATTCATCGGTCTCCTTCATGAAGAAGGAAAAGCCCATTTGGATAATATAGGCGAGATTCACTATAACATTTATGGTAACTATGAGTTTGTTCCTTATGACTATAAGATAACGACTCCTTCATTATACGGTCTCGACTCCTTCGAAATGCATGAACTTTCCGTTCTGCAACAGAAAGAAAAAGTATGGATACCGGCTCATCCGGAGAAGGAAAAGAAGACTTTTGAAATTAGTATCAATCGTGCGTATCTTCGCAATGCTGCAGCAATGATTGCTGCCATCGTATTGTTCTTTGCCTTTTCAACTCCGGTAGAGAATACAGACGTTCAAAAAAACAATTATGCACAATTATTACCCAGTGAGCTTTTTGAGCAAATAGAAAAGCAATCAGTTGTAGTAACTCCTGTGTATGTTAAGAGTGAGGCAATGCAACAAGCTAAGAAGCTTTCCGCTACTGCTTCAACTTCTTCTTCAACGAAGACTTCATCCACTAAAAAGAATACAGCGGATAAGACTTCCAAGCCAATCGCAGTTAGAGAAATGAAAGTGGCCAAACAGGAAACGGCAGCTACTGCTTCCGCTACTACCCCTGCTGCGGTTAAATCTCCAGAAAGTGCCAATCATCCTTTCCATATCATAGTGGCAGGAGGAATCAGCCTGAAAGATGCAGAAGCCATAGCAACTCAATTAAAATCAAAAGGGTTTGCTAATGCAAAAGCGCTGAACATGGATGGAAAAGTACGTGTCAGTATCAGTTCATTCGACAACCGCAATGAAGCGACCAAGCAATTACTTGAGCTAAGAAAAAACGAAACTTATAAGAATGCCTGGTTACTGGCTAAATAAAAATCCCTTTTTAAAAGTATGAAACGAGTTCTTTGTCCTAAATGTGAGAATTACCTTTTTTTTGATGAAACCAAGTATAGCGAAGGCCAATCACTGGTATTTGAATGTGAGCATTGCGGCAAGCAATTCAGCATCCGGCTTGGAAAGAGCAAAGTAAAGGCTCTTAGAAAGGAAGAAAATCTGGAAGAAGAAGCTGAATCCCATAAAGAAGAATTCGGATATATCACTGTTATCGAAAATGTATTCGGTTATAAACAGATATTGCCCTTACAAGAAGGTGACAATGTCATAGGCCGCCGTTGTGTGGGAACTTTTATCAATACGCCCATTGAAAGTGGTGATATGAGCATGGATCGACGCCATTGCATCATCAATATCAAACGTAATAAGCAAGGAAAACTTGTTTATACATTACGGGATGCTCCCAGCCTGACAGGTACTTTCCTCATGAATGAGATTCTGGGAGATAAAGACCGTGTATGCATTGAGGATGGCGCTATTGTGACTATCGGAGCTACTACATTTATTTTGCATGCAGCTGAATGAACTTATAACTTATTTTGATACTCTCGCATGAATTCATCAGCGATATAGAGATTACCATAGAGATAAAGCCCTGTTTCCTTGTCATGCAAGTCAGCGCAAGTCTTGCTTTCATAAAACAATTGCAATGCTCTGACTGGAGCAATTTCCAAGCGTCTTGAAAGTTCGGCAGCAATGACACCGATACGATTACTTAATATTATCTCTTGAATTTCAGGAGACTTTACAGGATCATTCTGCCAGTTCTGTTCCATCATAAATAAGGTATTTATCCGTAATATTTTGGTTTAACAAACAAATCTGATTATTTGGTTGGTGTTGAGCAAGACGCTGTAATGCCACATCAGCACTCATCAAACCAGACATATATAAATTTACCGTATCAATTACCCGGTCATTCGCGACACCTCCCTCTATATAATCATAATTTGCCGCTGGATTCAGTCCACGACGACTGGCTACAATAAATTCCAACCATTCCGAATCGTAAGCTTTGAACACCTTACAACGAGCCTTTTCCAAAACAAGTTCTCTATCAAGTTGGTAAATATTAATAATGGCTTGGGTGTTGCGTCGCTTAGCCGTTGCAATAGCCCAACGACAAGCCTGCTCTTTGATATCTGTAACATAGAATCCACGACCAAAATCAAGATTCTCCCTTCCTAAACGACAAATAGGAACATCAACTCGTTCCGTTCCTCCATGATATACTGTTATTTTCATCGTTTTGCCTCCCAAGTTGTCAGACATTCTATCATATTATCAGTCACATGCTCGCGACTCTCAGTATGTAATACATCATAGCAAGGCAAGATGTAATTCTCAATCATACCTACACGCTTCATGCGGGTAAAAACTTCTTGATATGATTTACCTAATCGGCGTGCCGTACTTTCAATGCAGGACGCTACAAATGCTAATGTCACTTCAGTATGTGATAATTCAATCAGATTTTCCATATTAAATTCTGTATAAAGCTAATTTGAGCTAATTACAAAGTTAATGAATATATCTGGAAACAGATAAAGTTTAATCTTCTTTTTATTGTTTTTGAATCATTCGATCCGTAGGAAGCACAATTCTAGTTCATATTAAATGGCATTACTAATATGAACAGAAATAAAAAAGGATAGGAATCTATATATTGGCAATATTCCTATCCTTTTTTCATTGTTTTATGTTCAAGCTATATCCAGATGTTCCGAAGAATACAATTTATGAGCTTTCCCATAAAGACAATATCCAATTATAGCCGTAAGAAGGGAATAACCGAAAGAGGGAATCCACCAATAATAGTCTACAAATCTCCAAAGCAAAACAGAGCTTGCTATCCACATTAAAATAACACTCCATACAAACCATTGAGTTACTTTTTGAGTTGAGATAAATTTAGGCAGCATATTATTAGGTACACTTCTATCCGGTTCTCTCATTACTTTTCCATATACAAATATTTCAGATGAAACCGGTGAGATATTGGATGGTTGACTTGAAGTTGTTTCAAAGAAATCGACCTCTCTCTTTTTCACGATTCGTATCCAACTCTTCATCCATTCATAATGTCCGATAATACTAGCCAGCCAACACATAGAAGCAAACCATCCTAAAGTAATAATCAAAAGTGGTAGCCATATACTATCTAAAAATGAAAAAATAGTTCCACTGCAAGGAGCGCATTGAACATTTTCTGATTGCGGTATAATGGTATAAAATGCCACAAACAAAGCGCCAACAAAAATGGCGTAATAGTTAACCCATGTATGATAACGCTGTACATGGAACTGATAGGCTTCAACGACCTTGTCGTATGCGACTTGTTTTTTACAAATTTGGTCGCAAGGATTTGAACCTGAGTTATTCATAATTATATAGTTTAAAATTCGACTTCTGATTTAATTTCAAATCCTCCCCATCCATTCTTACCATATCCTGAAGCATTTATTGGAATAAATAGATATTGAGGATAATTTTCATTACACATGGTCGGCTCGGGAATATACATGGGACCTCCCCCATATTTCACAGTATGACTAGTTCCAAAGACGATATAGACTGAAACATTCTTATAACCATCAAATAAATTTTCTATTCCTAATGTAGGTGATTCTATAGCTTTACAATATACCTTATTAAATATGGGAGTCCAAGAACATCGAGCATACTCTTTATCCGGTCCTACAGTGCTAGGGACAGTTCCTTTCCCAATTTTTTCTTCTCCGACAAATGCACACTTTCCAATAGATTTCATTGAATTTCCGATACTTAAATATCCATCAAATCCAATACAAGCATAAAAAGCATAAATACCAATAGTCTCAACCTTATTAGGAATTACCAAGTTACCAGTAAGTCCTGCACATCCTTCAAAAGCATGATCGTCAATACTCTTAACATTTCCTCCAATAGTAATTTTTCCTTTAAAAGAGCTACAACCATGAAAAGCATAAGCCGGAATATCCGTTAACGCATTTCCTATACTCAATGAACCTGTAAAAGTAGAAGATTGAAATGCAGACCCTTTCATACTTGTTACACTATTCGGTATCACTAAGTCTCCTGTTACTTTGCTACAACCAGCAAATGCTGCTGTTCCAATACTCTGCACTCCCTCTTCTAATATCAAAGTCCCGTTAAAAGCAGAATATTCAAAAGCGCGTTCTCCAATAGTTGCAGTTTTTGAAGGAATCACAATATTCCCTGTTAATTTAAGAGTGTTCGCAAAAGCATATTGACCAATACTTTCTACTGTCTGAGGTATATAAATGGAAGTAATAGAACTATTATAAAACGCTCTATCTGAAATTGTTTTTAAATTCAGTGGCAATAACACTGTAGGTACCAGAGAATTATTAAAGGCACTAGCCGGTATACTTGTATCACTCAATTCTGAAAGATCTACCGTTTTCAAGTTAGGCATAGTCTTTAAAAACTCGTAATCAAAGGTATTCAGATGTCCTGTGATTTTCAATTCTTCTAAAATTTTAGCGTCTTCACTATTGATTTGTTGTTCCAAAGTTCCTGCTGTTGCCACGTAAATATCCTGTGAACTTCCTCCACGCTGAGTAATCTGTATTGTTTCAGAAGTAACTCCCAATTTGTCAACTAATTTAATAATCGAATAACGCAATTGAGTATTATTATTATGTTGGACATTAAATGTAATCGTTTCATCCCGCATTATGGCACGTGATGTCGGAGCGATAGAAATCCATGTTTTATCCGCTTCCGGAATTTCTATGGTATAATCGATATTAGTGGAAAGCTGCACACTCACCGTACCACCGGTATAAGGAACCGTATAAGAACGGTCGGTGATATTAATCACTCCTTCCACAAAATTGATGGAACGCATGATAGTACGTTCTTCGCCATCGGAAACGAAAACCAATACCTCACTGCTAAGTATCGTTCCCGGTGTAGTCACTTCAATTACTCCGGAAGCATTACCCAAAGATTTTACCACAGCACGGAAACCATCTTGCGCCAAAGCTTTCAATACAGTCTTATCCGTAGCCCCCGTAATAGCATATTGAATGGGATAAGTCTGATTGGCTAATACCCGTATATCCTCCGTTTCATTGAAAGTGATAGACAGCTTTTTGTGTTTGGGTACGGAGATAATGTTTCCGGCTTGCATCTCCAAATAAACATAATCATCATCCTCCGTCACATTCTTGAAGAAAGCGTCTCCACTTGTTCCATCCGCACCGGTCGCTTTTCCTAGTTTTGTCCAGTTCGAACCATTGTCATAAGATATATACCAATAGCCGTCTTCTTCTATCTTCAACTGTGGAGTGACACCATTAGTACCATCCGTGCCGTCTTGTCCATCCGAACCGTCAACACCTTGCGCCTTTATCTTATTACCATTATCATCTTTCATCCAATCGCTATTCAACGTCCAATAATAGATACCGTCGGTATCTTGTTTCACTCCGACAACAGGTGTCACCCCATCCTTGCCATCCGAACCGTCTTGACCATCATTACCATCTGCCCCATCTTTACCATGATATATGGTTATCGGTTCACGTTTTTCAAAATAAAGTTTATAACCAATCACCTTCCCATTATCATTCAAAGGTACCACATTAGTTATACCATCTTTTTGTTGTAGTGCTTCAATAATTGATTGTATAGACGAAATATCAGTATTCATCTGTTCACACAAGCTTTGCAACTCGCCAAAAGCATACCAAGTCGGCAGTTTTATAACAGTTCCATTCGACAAGGTGAAAGTAACAAAGTCCTGACTGGAAGTGTAATCTATATCACTAAACATATCGTCACCATCCACTCCATCTTTACCAGTATCACCTGTAGCCTGCCCTATATTCGACCACGTACTGCCATTATTCATCGACAGCCACCAACGACCATTTTCTATTTTCAATTGTGGAGTAATGCCATCCATACCAGGTTTACCATCTATACCATTTTCTCCATCTTTTCCATCTTCACCTACTGCCTTTACTTTATTCCCGGCATCATCAATTAACCATTCTCCGTTTAACGTCCAATAATAAACATTATCCGTATCTCGTCTCACGCCAACCACCGGCGTTACTCCATCCTTACCGGCAATACCCGTATCACCTTTATCCCCCTTTTCTCCATGATAAATAGTAATG
Organism: Bacteroides sp. 1001302B_160321_D4; assembly: GCF_015667765.1. Lineage (NCBI taxonomy): Bacteria > Pseudomonadati > Bacteroidota > Bacteroidia > Bacteroidales > Bacteroidaceae > Bacteroides > Bacteroides sp. 1001302B_160321_D4. The sequence continues at coordinate 18,951 of NZ_JADPLO010000040.1, forward strand.
GGATCTCCCTTTGAAAAAGAAATAGTGTAACCAACCGTCTTACCACCTTCTGTAACAGGATTTACTTTTGTGATGCTTACATTACTTTGCAAAGCTTGTAGTAACGTTTGCAACGCTCCAATGTTTCCATTCATCTGTTTACAGAGTTCTTCAAGTAAAGTTACCCTGCCATCCAATTGATGAATACTATCCCATAAATCATCAGTGTTTGTTTTGCAGCTATAGAATGAAGTACTTAAAGCTGCAATCATTAAGAAAAAGAATACTGTCTTTTTCATCATAATTATTAGAGTTTTTGTCGCCACCTCAACTCCTTAGCAGTGGTAAGTCTATAAAAAAAGTGTGGAGTCGTTAGTTTATCTGTTAGGAGGTTCTGGTAAAACCTTGACATAAATAAACAATACCCCACACTCGTATATATATGTAATATAAAATTACACACGACTATACAAGTGATGAGTGTTATTGCTATCCTTATGTCAATTGAAATTTACCAGATTTCCTAACAAGGATAAAAGCTAAACACTTTCATCTATTAATATGTAATGTTGCACATACAAACACTATTGCTGCAACGCTACAAAGATAGAAAATATTTCGCATAAACAACACTCTTGGGGTATTGAGACTGCAAATTTGGGATAAAATGAGATGAAAAGCAATATTGAAGATTAATTATCTTCATTGTATCTTGAGGATAATACGCGTTTGAACAATCTACTGCTATAACGCGGCAAAGATTGAAAATATTTTCACAAATAAATTTTCTAGAAGAAGCTAACAGAAGAAAAATCAAGATACTTCTTACTTTTTGATAAAATAGGTGATAAAAAGAGATAGGAAAAACAAATTATAAATCCAGTAGAAATCCTACTTTCCGCATACAAATCTTACTAAAATTTTGCACCTAACAGTAAATTCACCGTTGGGCAACGGCAAAAATGTCGTTAGGCAACCACAAATTCACCATTGCCCAACGGCGAATTAGAGCATTTCTACCCGAAATATCAAAAAAATAGGGAAAGCTCCTGAAAGAACCTTCCCTATCTAAAGTTATTTTTTAGTAAGAATTAAGCTGCCGGATCCGGAGCTTCTCCTGAATCTCCTCCAGAAGAGCCACCTCCTTCGCTAGGTTCTCCACCGTTATCCCCGTTAGGATTGGTTACGTTATCTCCAAACAGTTCTATACTAGCTGATCCAAGCATTTCCTTGAATGCACCTCCCGGAGTAAAGACTATCTTCCTCCTAATAATGGTATTAACACTCACGTCTTCAGCTTTATCTTGGCTCTCGGCATTAATAGCTGGACGAAATGAACCGAACTCTCCCAACTTTACAGAGAATCCTTCTTCTAAAAATGACACCATAGTATCTTGCACTCCTTTCAGTACCACATCCACCATAGCCCGATGAACGCCTGTCCGCTGATTTACTTCATCACATAACTTGTTATAGTTGATGCTCCCAACTAGAACGTTTGCTGCAACATACTTTTCTACCTTATTTTCCTTATCGAAACATAAGGTGATTTTTTTCTTTTTATATCTGATAGCCATATACGCCTAAGATTAAAAAGTTAAACAATATTAGGAAGCCACACTATTGACTTCGCAACAAAGGTATGAACACATTACGAGATTTACAAGCAAGATTACCATGGTAAAAAAGGTCTTGATTCATTGTATTTTACAGATGACTTTTTTATGCAATATTCATCATATCAAATTCGTTTTCTCCTTATAAACCAGGCATTTATAAAACAAAAAAGTAGAATAATAATTCATATAAAAAGAGACAAAATTGGTCATTAAGGATTTGAGCCTTTTCAAACCGTGAAAACGAAGAAAAAGAAGGTTATGGAAATAAAAAATACGAAGAATGTAAATTTGGTCTTTAACAATTAATAACTTTCCGTCTCTTAATTATCTAACAGTTAAGGGCATTTTGATAGTTGTATACTCTATCAAAATGCCCTCTACTTATTAACCTTATGGTTATAATCTTATATCTTACAGAATACCTTTCACAGTTTCAAGCATTCCTTTTTCCTGGATAGAATCCAAGTTTGCTTTTACAGCTTCTGCCAATCCCGGGATCTTATTCAAATCTTCTCCCCAGATAAAATCAGCAGCCAGAACACCTTCGGTTACTTTCTTTGTACAACCGGTTGCCCAAAGTTCTTTCAGCAGGTTCATGATTTCAGGAGCATCATTTGGTACAATTTCAGCGCCGTCAGCACGTACACCACCTTTATAATAAGTAATGATAGCAGCCAAACCAAGTACCAGGCCTTTAGGAAGTTCGCCTTTACGTTCGAGATAAGTCTTCAATCCCGGTAAATCACGAGTTTCATATTTTGGGAAAGAATTCAGCATAATGCTTGTCACTGCGTGATCTACGAATGGATTGTTGAAACGTTCCAATACGTCGTTGGCGAATTTCTCCAACTCATCCTTCGGCAAATTCAATGTTTCCATCAATTCATCGAACATTACTTTGTGGATATATTTACCAATAACCTCATGTTCACAAGCTTCACGCACAATATTCACACCAGAAAGATAAGCAACCGGAGAAAGAACAGTGTGCGGGCCATTCAACAGAGTTACCTTACGTTCGTGGTAAGGAGCTTCCGAAGGAACAAACAACACATTCAGTCCTGCCTTATCAGCCGGGAACTCTTTGGCAACTTCCTGCGGAGCTTCAATCACCCACAGATGGAAGATTTCAGCCTGAACAACCAAGTTATCATCGTATTGCAGTTTTTCTTTGATAGCAGCAATATCTTTGCGCGGGAATCCCGGAACGATACGGTCTACCAATGTCGCATATACGCCACAAGCTTCTTCAAACCATGTTTTAAACTCATTACCCAGGTTCCACAATTCAATATATTGATAAATAGTTTCTTTCAACTTATGTCCATTCAGGAAAATAAGTTCGCAAGGGAAAATAATCAAACCTTTTGTCTTATCACCATTGAATGTTTTGAAACGATGATACAGCAATTGAGTCAGTTTACCTGGATAAGATGAAGCAGGAGCATCTTCAAGTTTGCAAGACGGATCAAAAGCAATACCAGCCTCTGTAGTGTTTGAAATAACAAAACGCATTTCAGGTTGCTCTGCCAACTTCATGAACTCGTCATTTTGAGAATATGGATTCAATGCACGACTGATTACATCGATCATTGTCAAGCTGTTAACAACTTCGCCTTTATCCAATCCTTGAAGATTAACATGATAAAGATCGTCTTGTGCATTCAGCATATCGACCATACCTTTATCAATGGGCTGAACCACTACTACACTGCTATTGAAGTCGGTTTTCTGGTTCATGTTGTAAATAATCCAATCAACAAATGCACGCAAGAAGTTACCTTCGCCAAATTGGATAATACGCTCCGGACGTTGTGTTTTAGGAGCAGTTTCTTTGTTTAATGCTTTCATGTTAGTTGTAATTTATAAAGTTGATATTATACAAATTCAAAATAAAAATCAATATTCTCCTTAATCAGGATGTCGATAGGCATATACTTTACAGGTTCAACAGACTTCTTAAACACAACATGGTCGCACAGAGCCTTCACCCCGCAATACCCTTGCAATCCCGGACGTTGCCCGATTAAATAATGCACATCACCTGATTTTAGCAACTCTACATTTGCTTTCAGAAGGTCATATCCTATCAGCCCTTTCATGCTACGTCCCGCATGACGGAGATACTCTCCCAACTGATACACTCTGGAATTAAATACAACTCCCAGCGCAGCCTTCGGATGTGCCCGGAAAAACTCATCTAATGTCTGTTGATTACTTTCCTGATCGGATTTATTGAGTATAACCTCATGGATTACCAGGTTGTTATATTCCTCGGCTATGTAACTCATAAAACCGTCCAAACGACGTTGCATCTGTATTTCAGCCGGATTATCTTTATTATTACTTAAAAACAAGACTAACTCCTGACCTTCTCCCGCCGAATAGTTGCGCATCAATATTTTTGCTGCAATATATCCGCTCTTATAGGAATCCTGCCCAATATACGTCAAGGCTCTCGCTTCTTCCATATTGAAATCAACAAAAGCATAAGCTATCTTATTTTCCTGCAGATAAGCTGTCAGCGCCAGCGTCTCTTCCCGGAAATTCGGAGAAATCAACACTGCGTCTACATTCTTTTCTTTTATAGCGAGGCAGGCTTCCTGATAACTTTTCTCATCTCCATGATGGTAACACAGATAATCTATACCCACATTAAAAGGACGCAACTCTTGCCGGGCACGCTCAATCCCCCCGACTACCGAATGCCAATAGTCATGTTCTATATAATAAGGTATCAAACAGAGGAAAGAATATTTCTTTTTAGCAGCCAAACCGATAGCAAACACATTGGGTTGATAATGAATCTCATCCAGTACCTTTTGTACTTTAGCTTTGCTTTTGGGAGACACGTCGCCACGATTGTGCAACACCCTATCCACCGTTCCGGCGGAAACACCGGCCATACGGGCTATGTCTTTAATGGTATAGTTCTGGTCCTCCATAGTGCTAAAACTTAAATATTATAAATAATCGCTGCAAATATACGAATTATTTTGTTACTCCAAGTAAATTTTCTATTTTTGTGTTCGATAACGGTTAATAAAACTAAAACGAGATTTACGCCTATTAGCTTTAAAATCAATACGATATAGGTATAAATACAGAAAGTAATAATTTTATATACTTAAAACACAGTAATAATGAAGAACTTCATGGACGAAAACTTCTTGCTGCAAACAGAAACCGCGCAAAAGTTGTATCACGAGCATGCGGCTAAAATGCCGATCATCGACTATCACTGTCATCTCATCCCTCAAATGGTAGCTGACGACTACAAGTTTAAATCACTGACTGAAATCTGGTTGGGCGGTGACCACTACAAATGGCGCGCAATGCGTACAAACGGCGTAGATGAACGTTTCTGCACAGGAAAAGATACCACAGACTGGGAAAAATTCGAAAAATGGGCGGAAACAGTTCCTTATACTTTCCGTAATCCACTGTACCACTGGACTCACCTCGAATTGAAAACTGCATTTGGTATCAATAAAATATTGAACCCACAAACAGCACGCGAAATTTACGATGAATGTAACGAAAAGCTGTCTCAACCTGAATATTCAGCTCGTGGAATGATGCGTCGCTATCACGTAGAGGTAGTTTGTACTACGGATGATCCTATCGATTCACTGGAATATCACATCAAAACACGTGAAAGCGGATTTGAAATCAAGATGTTGCCAACTTGGCGTCCTGATAAAGCTATGGCTGTAGAAGTCCCTGCTGATTTCCGTAGTTATGTAGAAAAGCTGGCAGAAGTTAGCGGTGTTACTATCTCCAATTTTGATGATATGATCGCTGCTTTACGCAAACGTCACAACTTCTTCGCAGAACAAGGTTGCCGTTTGTCTGACCACGGTATTGAAGAATTCTACGCAGAAGATTATACCGATGCTGAAATCAAGGCTATATTTAATAAGGTATATGGCGGTACAGAATTGACCAAAGAAGAAATTCTGAAATTCAAATCAGCCATGCTTGTTATCTTCGGTGAAATGGACTGGGAAAAAGGATGGACTCAACAGTTCCACTACGGCGCTATCCGCAATAACAACACCAAGATGTTCAAATTACTGGGCGCTGACACCGGTTTCGACTCTATCGGTGAATTCACCACAGCCAAAGCAATGGCTAAATTCCTTGACCGTCTGAATACCAATGGCAAATTGACTAAAACAATCCTTTATAACCTGAACCCATGCGCAAATGAAGTGATTGCAACTATGTTGGGCAACTTCCAAGATGGTTCTATCCCGGGAAAAATTCAGTTTGGTTCGGGATGGTGGTTCCTCGATCAAAAGGATGGTATGGAAAAACAAATGAACGCCTTGTCTGTGCTTGGTCTCCTAAGCCGCTTTGTAGGTATGTTGACAGACTCTCGTTCTTTCCTATCCTACCCGCGTCATGAATATTTCCGCCGTACATTATGTAACTTGGTAGGACGCGATGTAGAGAACGGAGAAATCCCTGCATCTGAAATGGAACGCGTAAACCAAATGATTGAAGATATCAGCTACAACAATGCTAAGAACTTCTTCAAGTTCTAACGGATTAGCAGTTACACTATAAAAAAAATACCGCTACCAAAGTCGAATATGCTTTGAGTAGCGGTATTTTTATGTTCTGTTCATATTATTCCGGTTTTCGGACTGACCCATTATTCCTTGATTTTCAGGCGGGCACTTGATATACAAAAAAAGAGGCAACCTTAGTTACCTCTTTTTTGTACACCCTCAGGGGGTAAAATTGATGTTGATAGTCAGATAATTACACATTTGGTATCATTTTAGTATCACATCCCAATATTTCAATTCATCTACATTACCAACCATAGGTTAATAAATGTAGGATAGACTCACTTGTTTATAGTACAAAGATAATTCATTATGAGAATAAATCTATGTCTTTATTGGATTTTATTTCTTTTTATTCATAGCTCTCCTTTCAGCTCAATTTTTATATGGACTATGAATCTCAGAATATGTGTTTCGAGAAACTTCTAACATACTACAACTCCATCTCAGGAAATGGTAATATCCCAATTCCAGGTACATATAAACGCTTTAAATTATTATAGATATATTGTTTTGCTTCTTGACGAACTGTTGCATCACAAACGAGATGTTCATTTACAAACTGTGATAGCTCATCACATAATAAATTATAGTAGAAATGACATTCAGGTGTATACGCTCTGAACTCAAAATCGTTCATTTCTTTGACCATTTGTTTTACTATTTCAATGCTACTTTTTGTTGTTTTTAATATAATCATAATTAACGTCTTTATATCCAACTTATAATCATTGACAAACAAAAGAGCTTTTTGCAGAAAAAATTGCTGTTTCTATATGATTGAAACTTCATTGTTGAACAATCTCCCAATCTTCTGCAAACACGTCACTGATAGACGGAATCCATGAATCAGCACGACCAGTATTCTCGTTGTAGATAAGGCATTGGCTTGTATAGTTAATGAAACCCTTGCCTTTCAGAATAAGGTCCTTTGCCGATTGAGGAAGTGACTGCATCTTCGGAACAATATCGCTTTCGATGTGTGCCGGGACTTGCTTGATGACCCACAATCCCTTTCCATTCCAACCTTTTCTACGAATAGCAAGACCAAATTTCAACGCTTCGATTGCAACTCCGAAAGACATCTGGTTAAACGGAGCATTAGGAGCACCATCAAGACATCCAATACGACATTCAAGTGTTTTCACGTAATTACCCATCACTACTTGCTGTAAGCGTAACAAAAATTTTTGGTAGTTGTCTGTTACCACTTCATCCATCTTTCCAGAATCAATGAAAGCAACAAGTTTATCCAACCTGTCATACAAGTCTTTCATTTCAATATGCAAACGGTCAAGAAAGGTGTCTGCACACTTGTATGATTTCTCAAACGCTTTGGCAGGCGACCAACTTTCGTAACCATCTTCGTATTTAACACGATAACCTTTCTCGGTTTCTTTATGGTTTTCAATGTCCTTACCATAGGGGTTTCTACCCGTTTCTTGAACGAAGTCGCCCAATGTCATAGGCTCGGCTTCAATCTGTTTTGTTTCAATGTACTTTTTCATATTTTTATTTGAAAACGTTTAAAAATGCCTTAATTGTCTGGCGCATATCATACACGCACTGTGGGACCACATTATTTTCTGGAAGGCTATCAGCAAGTATCATATCACGCACCATAGTTGCTGACACACCATCTTCACAAGTGTTTCTGGCAAGTAAAGATAGAGACACGTTATTCCTTAAAAGAAATCCTGGAAACCAAGATGTGATGGTCTCAAATCCATCAGAGTAATAGATGGTGAAATCAGACTGGTTGATTTTGCTAACAATAAACGAATAAAGATAAAAACCCCAATCGTGACTGTTGTCAGATTCATCAGAAAGGTCAGCAAGCTCAACAATCTTCGTTTTTTCGTGAAGAGAATGGTCTTTAATCGCCTTTTCAACAAGCTGTTTTCGGATAGTCCAAGGTATCGGATTCCGTTTTGAGAGTTTATCTATTGATCCAATAATAACTAAAACTTGCTCATTCTCGTCACAAGCCTTCTTTATCAGCTGTAGGTGTCCATTATGTATAGGCTGGAATCGAGCCAATATTACTCCTGTTTTCATAACTACTCAAATAAGCTGATGGTTATTTCTTATTAATCATACTTCTCACTATGATTGCAATTGCATGTACAAGCAATGAAATTGCAATAATGGCAAAATGAACAGCAACTCCTCCCCAAAGAGGTGAAGTTACCCACCACCATGACCAATTGATTACATTGCACAACTTTAATGTGATAAACACAATTGCCAGCAATCCTAAGAATCCGATTCCATTACCGGATGTTTTTGTTTGACTACTCATAATAATGCTTTTAGACGGACAATAAGAAGAAAAGCCGTATCTTTGCGGTTAAAACTGATTGAAATGAATCCGTTGATAACGGCTTTCCTTCAGATGTTTACTATAAATAGTTGTAATACAAACATTAACGCCAACTTTACAACCAACGTAAATGTTAATGTTAACTACGACATCAATCTGGACTTGACATTAGCAGTGTCAATTACTGCCAGTTTCGCGGTTTGTATTGCAAGCTACTTTATAGGCAAATGGATTGTCCGTAGATTTAACAATTGATTTATTTTTATCTTCCTCCATGCAGTAGTTGGCTGCATGGTTGTATTTTTGCAGTGCATACGAGAATCGAACTCGTGATCTCTACAGTGACAGTGTAGTGTTCTAACCACTGAACTAATGCACTATAATGTCATATCTCTTTTGATTCAACTTTACGAATAGCCGCTGTCATTTTGATTTCACAACCATATTAGCCCTATGGTTGTTATCTTTGGGGAGTAATTGCAACTCCCCATTACTTTGTTTACGTTTTCGATAATAATATTCTTTATTATAAGCTCTTAGATAGTCACGCCTATCTTGGTAAGTTCTTAGAGTGCCCTCTTCTTTTTGTTTGTAATAACGTTTTTTAGCACCTTCTCTATTCTTTTTTTTACGTAACTCGTCTCTTTTTCTCTTCTCATCTAAGATTTCTTTCTGGTGAGATAAAGAATAAAGCAATATACTAATCTTTGTATTCACAATACGTTGGTTCCGCTTTTTGACATATTGTGCTACTTGACCACTATTTACTTTATTACGGTAATACATCGCATTTCGGTATTTGTGACTATGATAAAAAGCATTGTTTTTTCTTTTTATTTCTTCTTTATGCTTTTGATAGTATTGTCTGGCATATTCTTTTAGCCTTTCTTTATGCTTCTGATAATATGCTCTATAGTATTCTTTCAATTTATTGGATACTGTCATATAAATCAATTTAAAATCGTGGAAAATTAATTGCATCCCATTTGAGGCCCATGCAGGAATCGAACCTGCGATCATGGTTTTGCAGACCATTGCCTTACCACTTGGCTAATGAACCAGAGAGCTGGAAGTTTCACAACTTCACAGCTTTGCGGAAAGAAAAATAAGCTAATCCAATAACAATCTTTTTAACCTTAAATGCGCTCTTAGATGGATTTGAACCACCGACCTGATGATTAACAGTCATCTGCTCTACCACTAAGCTATAAGAGCAAATGATGTCTTTATCTCCCTAACCGACCCATCCCCTTTCGGCGATGGTGGAGGAATCGAACACTCCCGTAAAGACATCTAACATACCGATTCTACCAACAGCTCGGTATCACACTCCCGGACCAACGATTCCGAACAGGGCTTAGTTTACTTGCATATTGACTTGTCTCAGCATAACCTGCATGTTCGTTCCCTTGTACTTCGGGCTTGTTGTACTCGGTAATGGAGTCGAACCATTCTTTTCTGCTCGAAAGGCAGATGTCCTTTCCGATAGACGAACCGAGCAAACAGCCGGATTTTTCACCGGCTTTTGGCTAAAAAGTTTTAACTTTGCAGCCGTAATGGAAATTTATTTGCTGTTGCTTGTCCTCCTTGTACGAGAAATTCGCGCTCTCGTAAAGGAAATCAAAAGACGATAAGCCGTCCGTAGGACGTAAAAACAACAATTGAGCTTTCTTGCCATTTGGAATGTGAAATACGATCGGTTCACAGGCATTCAAGCATTTTACATAATTTCCATCCAGAGGAATAAAGGGGGTGCAAAACATTTTTCCAAGATGTTTCTTAACAACCCATGCAGCCATCCCAGCGACACCAAAGTTGGAAACTGCATGGATCGTACCCCTCCTCTTTCCAATTTACTTACGGGCTTTAATTCGTCATCTTCAGAAATTCTGGAGTTACCCCATACAGCGGCGTTTTTCCGTCCCATTTGTCTATAAACTGTTTGTATAGAATTTCTTTAGTTAACCCTTTCGATGTGATAAGAGCCTGTTCGGTTTTTAATCTTTCCAGTTCGTTTTGCTTTTTCTGTTCCTCGATTTTCTGATCAATAACGGAAATATTAGTGTTGACCTCGTTTCTATTATCAATCTTTTCCCGGACTCTCTTACTAAACTCTAATTGAGCAGAAAACGATTTTAAATCTAACCCTCGTTCTTTAAACTCCGCCCTAACAATATCCTCTAGCTGCTTTTCAAAAGCTAAAGAGCCACCATCGGCCATAAGCGTATCTGTTTTATACTTCCGGCTTTCTTCTTTAATTAGGTCGTAAATACGCGGTTCCAAAATGTTATCCTCCAAGGACCTCATAAAGCCATCGCCATTACCTATATGCTTATTATCGAAAACAACATCAATCGCTTTGTCTTTAATTACTCTATATGAGTATAAAGGAGTAGCCTCAAATTCCGTATTGTCAGCAGCTTTCAGAGTAACTGCTCTCTGGAAACCTCCTCGCTGTTCAAACAACGGTACCTGGAACAACTCTGTCCCCCATTCCCATGTAGAAACCTTTCCGGACACAATCTTAAAATCATTTTTACCTTTTTTACCGTAATTCTCCATAAGGACACCGGCGTAGTTAGGAGCAACACGCTCACAAGATGAAAAAATCACTGTTGCCATAAGAGCAACCAACATAAACTTAATCTTCGTTTTCATGTTTTTTGATAATTAATTTAATGATGTTAATAAATGGATAGCAAACCCCAAAACATATAGCAATTCCCAACCAAGCGTCAACATGATTGAATACTCTATTGCCAATGAATAAGACCGCTATCATAAAAAAGAATTGTTCTATATACTTTTTCATCGCATATTAAGTTTGGTATATTTCAAAGAACTCTTATTGACTAATGTCATTGTGCCGCAAACAGGAGCCGAACCTGCACCGTCCTTTCGGACGAATGGATTTTAAGTCCATCGTGTCTACCAATTCCACCATTGCGGCATCATCTTATCAAGACTTAAAGAACAAAGAAAAAATCCGGATAAAGAATGAGTTTCGGGTTTTCATCTTCTCCAACTCTTTATTGTCTTTTCTCAATTTCTTAATGTCTGCCTTATTGGAAGACACGTGTGTTTTAGCTCTCGTATTCAACTCCACTAAGGACTGAACCAATTGTCTCAAATTGGCAATAATATTTGCCCTTTCAGATATGATTTGCTCTTTCATACTATAATTAATTTAATTAGTTAGTGGCGGAGAGCCGGACTCGAACCGGCGACCTCTTGGTTATGAGCCAAGCGAGCTACCAACTGCTCCATCCCGCTATGTAACGGCTATTTATGACTAAGTATCTCAACAGCCGTTAGTTGACAGAATTTTGAAAAACTGTCCTACTTTGAAAGATTCTTCTTACCTTTGCGAATATATGCCAATCGCATGGGTGCTGATTGCCTTTACAATGAGAAAATGCCTACGAATAAGAGTGGATTTCGATGTAGCCGCATCGTTAAAATCTATCGCTGACATTATCTGGGCTTTCAGAGGAAGAAAGACTTCCAACAAATGATGATTTGTATATCTCAATCCTCCAGTTCTCTTGCTGGAGGATTTTATTTGTTTCCAAAATCAGCAGGGGTCTCACCCCATTCTTTGTTGTTCCAGTGTCGGACTTCAATTGTATCAACATCCCATGCAAGAGTTTTAAGAAATATCTCGGCTTTCTGAAGTTCTTTGCATTTCTTCTTGGATGCTGTTTTTTTGTTTTGAAACCAAGCTATTGCTGTTATACTATCTGTATAGATAATTCTGGGAGAATAATCATTTTCTATGATATATTTTGCCGCTTCAACAACGCCTAAGAACTCACCAATATTCACCGTTTTATTACCCAGGTTCTGATAAAATATCCGCTTACCGGTCCGTAAATCTATCCCCTGAAACTCTGTTATTTTATTTTTCGTGGAATGAGCTGCGTCTGTAGCTATTCCCTCTACTGGAATTTCTATCATATTCTACCAATATTGAGCGGGTGTGGGAATAAGAGCCACAGTACCATTTATCATTACCGGTTTCATTTCTACTGTCGAATTAACCCAAAATTTACAAGGCCACTCTCCTTCTACTTTAGCAAGATTAACAGTGCTATAATACGAAGCGCGTCCTTGTGCTTTTATACAAGCCTTTTTTCTTTTTCTCGGCAGCTTAGGTTTTCTACTTTTTGAGAACTTTTTTTGCTGCGACATAATGACCATCGTTCTGGAATGCGGTTAATACAATGTTTGCTGACTTACAGAAATCATCAATTACCAGCAGTAGATTCTTGATGTCTTTACGTTTTGACAGTTCCTCTACAACCCCATCAATAGTACGAACAGAATCTTTGACACCATCCAGCGGATCGTATTTGATTGTCTTGTTTCCGAACTTTACTTCCACTAAATACACAGCATTCTTTACAACTGTAGAAGTAATCTTTGCATCAAAAGCATGTGGTTCCGCTGCTACAACGATGTATCCAGCCTTTTCATTTTTCATAGGAACCATTTGTACATCATAAAGCACATTCGGCTCAATAATTGGCTCTAGCTCATGTGTTACAATACATACTTTTTTAGGACCCTTTGCGTCTTCTCTAACGCCCTTAATGTAACCGGTTTTAGTATTGATAGAAACAAATCCTACCCATGACTCTGTACGGTCTGACTTAATAAATTTCAATTTTGTTTTTATCTTATCCATATTCCTATGATTTTTGTTTACATATAAAAGCCTCACCAACTATTTTGTTAAGATGGTGAGGCAAAGGTACGACTTTGTTTTAAATTATGACATCAATTTATTAATTATTTTATATTTAATCAACTGTTATACAATAGATTAGCTATATATAAAACTAAATATAATACTTAATATAATTGACTATATTACAGATATTTACAAAAATCACTATTAGTATATCGAAAATGTCAATAATCAGCTTCAATATCATCCAAAATTTGTTTCACTTTTGGTATTGCGAATACCCCATTTTCATCTCGATATTCTATAGTATTAACCGAGATACCAATCTGTACAAGGAACAACAAGGTGTTTTCAAGTTCATAATCCGGGAAACTACAGAATTTCACGCCTTCTTGCAGATGTACTGGGAGATTCAGTGCTGCCCCCAGTTGAATAGCATCATCTTCATAAGCCTCAAAATGAGATTGAATATGAAATAATACTAAACCATGTGCGTAGTCATTCTTATAGAACTTATACGCTTCAATGTACAGATTGTCCATAATTTATAATTTTATTTGTTTAGAAATACACTTATCGCATATACCATCGTTTCGCATGTATTTGACTTTCGATAACTGGAGTCCACATTGCCTACAATAATATACGCGCTTGGGTTTAACTTTTATCGCATATAAAATTTTACGTTTATTGACATCATATATACCAGAAAGTTTTTCAAGTATCTGGTTGTGTGTGAATTTGTTTGTTTTCATCAATTTCCAATAATCATATCGGATTAACTTATCTCTTGCTTCTTTCTGATTCAACAAGCCATTGTCTCTCAATACAATAATATAAGGATATGGAATATTGGTTATATCCGAAATCTTTTGAGCATACAAGTCATAAATCTGTGCATCACTCATTTCTTTATCACTATTTTAGTTTGAAGGATTATAGATTTGGAATCTTCAATATCGCGTATAAGATTAAATGAATCTTCCAATAGGGCCAACATAACACGATTACTTTCTTCGTGTGTCATACTTTCCCAGTCAATTTCTAATTGTTTAGCTATTTCTTTCGCTAACTCATAAAACTTATTTGTTTTCGGAATGTCTGTGACATCATATATTTCGTTTTGCTTTTGACCGAACAATAAACGGCTTAACTCATAATAACGAAAAAACGCCTCCAAAGTCTTCTTCTTATCTGGAGGCGCAATAGATAATTTGTTTTTTGTCATATTTATAAATGATTATATACGATTATCAACAATTTATGTAATTTTGCAACCAACATGGTAAGATTAGTCATGCTGGTTGCCCTTTTAGTAGCAAACCTTGTCGATGCACCTGGAATATCATGGATCAATTATACCACCCTGATTTATGATATTTTCTCAGCCGCCATCGCAAGGTTTGCAGGACTAACCAAAAGGAGTCAAAAAGACTCTGCAAATTGATGAATTTTATCTGTATGGCTGGAGAATATATCTCCGGCCTTTTTTAAGTAATAGTTGGAACTGGATGGAGTTAGTTTAGAAAACCAAGTGCATTTTTGGAAAATTAATTGGCTACAATTGTATTCAATTATCAATAAATAGCAGTATCTTTGCTGAAACGATTAATAAATATTTATCATTATGAGTATAGAAATTGGAGACAGTGTAAAAATTGTCAATGCTATTGATCCTATAAAGATGGTTGTTATAGATAAAATAGACAATGAACATTTAACCGCAGTGTACTGGAGTCATACCCAAGGAGCATATCTTACAATAACAGGAAATATAAATGCTTTCGTAAAAATCGACTAACAAGCCCATTGCTTTTTATAATAAAACATAGGAACACACAAAAAACGTATCTCGACAACAATATACGAAGAATCAGTGTCCCTATATTTTTTTGCTTCAATAATAGCTTTCATATAACAAAATTTTAGTCTATAACAATATCATATTAAATAGATACAATACCAGATACCAAAGTACTGATATTGACAACTACAGTTTTCTATAGAATAGGAAAGATGGAAAAAGAATGGTTGTTATTTTTAGTTATTACACCAGAATGACAAAATTCTTTTTTAACACCAATTTCGGAATTCCACAACTTATCGAATAAGCCGAAATTAAATAGTTACAAAAACTTATTATATGTATCAATAACAATTTCCAGTAACTCCATTGATTTCCCTAACGAGTCATACGCATCATTAATTACGTTATAACTTGCCTTTAACGTCTTTAGTTCACTCTCGGAATAAGGATATGTTATAACTTTAATTAAGTATAATGTTTTCTTAGCTTCAATGAGTTCAGAAATTGATTGTTTCTTGCGTTGGCATGTTTCATAATATTGTTGATACGCATCACCTAATTTGGAATTAAAATTTCGATTATAGAGGTCTAATTGAATTGCGATAGATTTGGTGTACACCTCGTTTGCAAACATTGTTATGTCGGAATTAAGTGTATTTAATTCATAAGTCAATTTAAGGTATGACAATTCATGTTCAAGAGAATCGACTCTCTGGACAAGTGTTTGTATTTCCTTTTGTGAATCATTAGATTGTGCATGGACTGAAGAAAAAGAAAGCACAAATACAAGAGAGCATAAAAATTTATTCATATAAATATGTGTGTTAAAAGTGTTTATAGCCAAAACTGTATGGTATTATATCGTGGACAACAACTCAAAATCTTCAATAGATATTTTGTCTATTGAGACAAGCCATTCAAGATAAGAAATATCATCTTTAATGTCACGAAACTTTTGTCCCTTATATTTCCCAAAATCAATTACTTGGTCTGCAATAGATATATCTTCCTGTTTTTCGACATCTGGATATAATTGTTTAAGTTCCTCAAAATCAACTTTGAAAAGCCTGTCTGTTTTTTCTAGCCAATGAAGATATTGATAATCTATCTTATAAATGTCACCAAAAGTTTTCCCCTTATATTTACCAAACATAAGTATTTCATCCGCTTTATGAATGGGAAATATTTCATTAAGCGATACACCGGGAACATCAATCAAAACCCATTCTCCACATCCAGCGCAAGGGATTTCTTCGTCTTTGATATTTGGATAACATTCCTGCCTATATGTATCATCAGGCTTACCATTTACAAAACACTTGCCATAAGCCTTACCATATTTGCCACGCGGCTTTACAGTTTCGACTAAGAAGGTTCTATCTTGATTTGGATCAATACGTCTTTCCTCGCTGGATGAACGTGCTAATCCTAACTCACATCGTT
Source organism: Bacteroides sp. 1001302B_160321_D4 (assembly GCF_015667765.1). Taxonomy (NCBI): domain Bacteria; kingdom Pseudomonadati; phylum Bacteroidota; class Bacteroidia; order Bacteroidales; family Bacteroidaceae; genus Bacteroides; species Bacteroides sp. 1001302B_160321_D4. The sequence goes on from NZ_JADPLO010000040.1 coordinate 35,389, forward strand.
TAACCAAGAATGGAGTTCGTTTCCCTATATTGTAATAAATACTAAAAATATTATCGTGTGGGTACATAGCTTATTTTATTTTTATTATGAATTAATTACACAGACTGACATAATTAACAGGATTGTTCAATGTACAAAATCATTTCCAATTTGTCTGGTAAAGGTAATAATTTATTTTTTAATTACAAATTTGTTGCAGCATTTATTCTAATAGGATTAGCTTAGATAAGAAAAACAGAAAAATAGTTATGATATTGGTGTATTTTTGCAATCAAACCAATTGATGATACAATGAATACAAAAGAAAAGCAAGACCTCATTGAGTTATTAGTAAAATTTGTAACAAGAGCTTTTGGCCCTGAAGTAACCCCTTATGAAAAAGAGAGAATTTGGGTTGGGTGCCAAACATACGTTTCCACATGTCCGCAAGTTTTTTTTGAATCTTGCCGACATGGAATTCCTCAATATCATATTGATAAAGCGTTAGAATTATCTCAGAAAATGATTGATAACCCTAAAATAGCTGGAAATATAATAGAATTTTAGCGTTGGTCCATATAGGCTAGTCCAACAAGGTCCCAAACCTTATCTGCTAGATATACTTCTATCAGCCTTACTTCATTTGCTATATTCGCATCATTAAGGGGGTATTTCCCCTTACATGTTTGTTTTGCACGTAACCTTTCCAGAATGTCTGTATCAACAGTTACCTTGAAAAGTTTAGGAGCTTTTTTATTCTCTTCTTCTATTTGGGGAATAATTTCAGTAATAAAGTCAAAAGATGTCTTCTGATCATCCAATATGAACTCTACCAAACGGTCGGTATTGTGTAAGGCATATCTACTTTTTAATGCCAAAAATAATTTTGCATTTTTAGGTTCTTCCATATTCTTCCATATTCTTTATTATTTTCTATAGAATAGAATGAAAAAAGGGGAATGGTTATGTTATTGGATTTATTTTGAAAAATTTATTAACCACAATTGTGCTCAATTATCAATGATTTTATATATTTGTGATTAAAAACAATTGATACTATGAACATAAAAGAAAAAGAGCAAATTGAATTGTTAAGTAAAGTTATTGGAAGACGAATCAACCATGAAAACGACTCTTATATCGCAACACGTATTTGGGATGGGTGTTGCACCTATCTTTCTGCCAATAGACAACTTTTTTCAACTTTCAAGAACGGTATTCCCGAATATCATGTAGAAGAAGCTATAAAAGTTGTAATAATGTATATCAACGACCGACATAAACCTGCTTTCTATCCAGAAGACTAACGCACAGAAGAAGCCTGCATCGCAAAAGCAAGCACCTCTCCTGCAAAATTATTTATTACATTTAGAGCGTAATTTTTCCAATGTTCAGAAATTTGTACCCCATATTCCTCTTCCAATTTCTGAACATTGGAAGGATTAAATTCTATATTTATGAGTTTTGATAAATGCACGCACTTATCCTCGATTTCTGCCAGTACGTCATATACATTCTCAACTGTTGCTTTATCATCTAATACCAATTCCTGAATATTATCTGCTGCCCATATAACGGGGTATCTTTTATGCAACGCCAATGAAAGTTTTCTTTCTAAAGAAGTTGAATGTATATCTATATTGTTACTTTCGTTTGTATGCAACTCTTTTTCCATACTATCTTCTTAAAATTGTTTTCTATAGAATAGAAAAAAAAGAAGAAATACGGTTATGAAAAAGGTATTGAAATCATAAATAATATGCCAGCTCTTATTACCAGACAATCATCTTTTAGTTCTAAAAAACGATATACCCAAAGCATAAATAACGACACCAATTACCCCAATAGCTAAGAAAAACTTATACAGTAATTCATAATGTTCGTTATACATATAGTCCAATAAAATGGCACTGCCTGCTCCTACTATAATAACTATCGCACTATTTCCTTTTGACAACCGTTTTTGGGGATTCTCTAATAACCCAAATGGAAACATTAGTACCAACATTATAATAATCCAAATAATAACACAAATGAACGCAACCATAGCAATTATTTTTTTTCTATTTTAACTGTATAGCCCAAAACATCTACTATTTTAAGCATTGTGTCTATACTAATAATTGATTTTTTAGATTCAATTTTAACTATTGTAGAATACACAAAACCAGTTTTTTCAGCCAAAGCTCTCTGTGAAATTGCTTTTTCTTTACGAATTAATGCTAATATACTTCCTAATTCTTGTGCATCATTTATACGATATGAATGTTGGCCGTTCTCAATTACAAGAATATGCTGTAGTGCTTTAATATACGACATCATATTCCCCATCTCAAAATTGCTACTTCCTTTTTCTAAACGATATATAGCAGTAGGCATAACCCCCATTTGAAAACAAACATCTTTCATTTTAATGGTAGATTGCTTTCGTATATCTGCAATTATTTGGCAAAATTCTTGTCTATTCATGTTCTTATAATTTAATACTACAACAAAAATAAGCAATGCATTTGATATACACAAATAATACTTATTTTTTCCTTATTATTTTCTCCTCCACAAACCCAACGACCTCATCTATCTTGCTTATACAGTCCTCCATCAAGCAGATGTAGTCCTGCATCTTTTCTCCTCTGGAAGACATTTGTAATCCATCTGGGAGAGAATCGTAAGAGTCTTGTTCTTCATTTAAGATGTCCTCCAGTTCTCCCTTCGCTTCTTCCAGGGAACTAATAACATCGTTGAATCTACCTTTCCTTTCTTTGTTCATTTATTTAAATACGATTATATTCGATTATACACATTATTATTAAATTTGTAGCCAACTATGATAATGAATATCATGTTGGCTACTCTTTTAATGGCAAATTCCGTTGATTACCAAGAGGTAAGGGTTGCTATTGTTCTGTATGCTATTGCCCAAGTATTACGACAATCAGCAGCCTTAATCAAGGCTATCACAAAATTTGCACGGGTGGTCAAGCGAGGCAAGACCTCTTACAATTGATTATTTTTATCTTAGCTGGAGTGCGGAATATCGCACTCCTTTTTATTTAGTTTCACACATGCTAATTTTATTCATATTCTCTATCAAAAAATTAAATGTTGTATATTTGTAACCCCTTTCAGCATCTTTGATATATAAACCAAATCAGAGGGCAAACTTAGGGTTAAGAAATATGTTTAACATATTTAATAGACAACCTCATTCTTTTTAGAACTGTTAGAATGAGGCTCTGTCTCAAAACTGCAAAACAGTCCAGTGTTGTGGCGATAAACCTGTGCATGTTCGTTCCTATTACAGATTTCGGTTTGGTAAATGGGAACACGTGACAGAACATTGCAGAAGACTACCGTGTCATTATCGCTAAAAGACTAGTCTTTCCGAGGATACGTGACAGGTATCCTCGTTTCTTTTTTAATCTGTATTAGACAAATATTCTTTACTAAAATACCCTTTTGCAATAAGCCACTTAATCATAGACACACAACTGTCAAAAGGGCTGTTCTCGATATGGGTACCGGCAAAACAATCTACGGTATATCTACATACGGAGAAGTTATATCCAGCCTCATACTTAATCAATTCTGGATGGTGAAGAACATTTGGTTTGTCGCAAGGAATCTCATAAGGAAGCAGTTCAAGTAACCGGACCAAGCTCCATGCTGGAATGTCATTGTTGTCTATGTTTTCCAGTGATGGTGGACACAATTGTAGTTCCCATTCCAATGAATCAGTGCTTGATTTTGTACAGCGATATACCAAATCTGCTGTTTCAGGTTTTACACCTAGCTCTATTAATTGTTGCGACTGCTCTATGCTTGTTGCAACTTGTGTTGTAAACTGTGCCATATCGTTATCATTTTTTCATTAGTTCTTCTTCAAATTCGGCAATGATACAGTCTGCATCACCACCATGTACCCAATTCTCTAAAACAGAAGCCAGAATTTCTATAGCTCTTTTCTTGGCATCTTCTTCACCTTGCTTGTAGGTATCCATGCCTATTCGATCTATGTCTCCTAAAAAATCATAACTCATTTCTCTAAACAGATTTAAAATGTTCTATAAGCTCTTTCACCGTTGCCTTATGACTACAATGGAACCATGCCGCCTGTACACTATCTTTAATATTTTCTCGTGCATAATTGATGTCATCGTCATCGCATATAAACCAAATATTTTCAGGAGGATATACAAACCATTGTGAATCGTCAGTATCGTCTCTCAATGCGGCTATGGCAAGGAACAAAGCCTCATTAGTTCCGCAATGAATATACCCATTACATTGTTCAGGAGGATATGGAACATCAATTCCAAACATCTCATCATTGTCTGTCGCTAAAAAATCATCGTTTATATACCTTTCATATCCTATTTTATACCCTAAACGAACTAACTTATCTCGAAGCTCCGGTGTGTTTTTGAGTATAAACACAGGTGTTGTAAATCCCATAGTTAATCCTCCGTTTCTATCTTTACTTTGGCACGTATTACAAATATTCCACTACATGAATTAAAAACATCGCATGGATCTGAATACAACCTATCACCTAAATAAGTACCACACTCATTCTTTAAAGAACACTCTAAACAAGGGGATTCGCTCGGTATGACAAACTCATGCAAAACTCCATTAATTATTATTCCATTATTTACTTCCATAATCATTTCTTTCTTCTATGTGTTTTCTTATTTTTGTTTTTCTTTCAATTCTTCAATCATCCGTTCAAGGCGATTGTATTCATCTCTCCCAGCTTTATAAGACTGGTCAATGCAATCACGACAGAATTCCAGACGTTTAATTTGTTGTTCCAATGTTTCGTTCATATTTCTTATTATTATATTTTATTCCAGAGGACAATCACTGGGAATATCAACTTCGTCACTTTCGTAGGGTCGAAGTGCAGCGGCTACTGTCCTTTTTAATTTTTCACAGAAGAGTTTTACGTCATCGTCACAAAACCAATCATACGGTTCTGGGTCTGGAAGAATTGTACAATGCGGACATTGTACACACTTCTTTATTTCATTAATTTTTGTTTTACCCATATTGTATATCAACTTTAATTAAACCAATGTTTTCAATATTCCAATCGCTTTTGCTATACTCAAAACTTCCTTCTTTGTTTTTACAGCAGCTGGAATAATTGTCCCATTTGCAGACTTAGAATAGGTCTTGCCACGACATAATACATAATCGTAACCCATTACTTGCTTCTTACGAGAGAAACCTATACATCCATATTGCAGCGTCCATTCAGAACCACCTCCAAACGGCATATAGTTACCTTTATCATCATACCACGAATTTTGATGACGTCTTGCATGAAAATAACGAGTACCAAGTTGATTATACAATAACACCTCGTATGCACTGTTGATTGAACGATTATGTAAATTCAATCGTTCGCAATTTAATCGTTGTCGAGTATCAATCGGTAAATCACAGAATTTCATATTTATTCTTATCTGAGTGTTGGTTTCTCGAATGTAATATTAGGCAGAAGAGAGTCGACTTTATTAGCAATTCTACAATTCCATTCTTGTTCTACATTTGATATAGCTTCCATTATCTTACCGAAAAGGCAAACTGGAATTTCATCGCAGCAGGGGTCTATAAAAGAGACACATCCTTTTTCATCTATCTTATACCGTATTAAAAGCTGTTTACGGTCATCTGTAATTCTCTTTTTACTCATTTACGATATTTAATAAGTTAAATTTCCATCTTTACTAATAGTAATCACCCCGCTCGTTACCCCAACAAAATAATACTCGGCCTTTGAGATGATGCCTTTGTTTTTCTCCAACATGTGTTCTGCTTCTATTTTATCAAAAGCGGTAACTAAGCAAAGTGTATTATCAATGCATAGTCTAAAAATAAATGTTCCCATATTAATTACTATCTTTTTATTAGTTAATTTTCACCCAAATACGAGAACCGGGTAAATCTGATTTAGCTGACATTACATGAAATGCCAACACCTTTTTCACATCTACGCGATTTCCTTTAATTGTTCTTTTAACTTTTTCAGCACTCACAAAATAAGTGTATTCACGTTCACCATTTAGATGTTTTTTAAGAGCTTCTTTTGCGTCAGATTCCTCTTTAAAAACATCATAAGAATATGCGTTATAGGTCCGTTCTCCATCCAATTTAAATTGTAGCTGATAAAAGACTTCATTTGTTTCTTTATCAAAAGATTTTCCTATTCTTATCTTCATTTCTATTCTGTTATTAGTCAAACAGCTTAAATTCATACACCCACACAAATGGGTTTTCTTCCCATGTACCTTTGCCGGATACTTTGTCTATCAAGTAGGCAAAAGCTTCTTGGGCTACGTTCGTTGACAAGTAAGATCCGTTTACATGTGGGGTATGATATATTTTTTGTCCAAGAAAAGTTGACACATGAATAATCCCCTCTTTCAAGCAATCTTCATCGCTAATGTCCTGTAGGCGTTCAACCTTGATCCCGGTAATTTTGATATGGTGGGGCATTAGGTCGGCTTTAACAAACATCTTATTTCCCCAACCGGGATATAATTTCAGTTCAGGCAATATAGAATCCAAGTATTCTAAGTAATCCGCATTTTTCCCCTTTCTATGAAATCGGTCAACATCCTTGTAGCTTTGCGCAATGGCAACAACTTCACCAAGTTTATATTTCGGCAATATCTCGCCCATATCAAACTCTCTTTCATCTGCATCGTACATACAAGGCCAATCAACAATCTTTTTGTCAGAATGGCGTCTGTGTATATTGAATCCTGCGACCCATTCTCCCCTAAAAGTTCTTGGACATTTGATTATTCTTCTCGTCATAGTCTTTCGACCATCTAATACGGCTTGGGTTAAGCCAAATTTATCGTTAAACATTATTTTCTTCATGATTATTCCTCCTTGATTAAATATGGATTATCGTAGATGTTGCCTAATATTTTAACATCACTTTCTGTATCTGTATTCAAATCACTAATTGCATAAAAACCAGCATTTTCAGAATCATTTTCTGTAACATTGAAAATAAACCCACCTTGATGCCATTCTATACAACCTTTCAAATAGTGCTCTTGTTCTCCATAACAGCCATGGGAAAAGAATAACCATTCAACAATATCCCCTTCATATATTTCTTTTCCGTTTTTGTCAAGTAGCCCGGTGAATTGACCTACGGTTTCGGGAATGACCTTACTTCTATTAAACATTTCAGTAGCTTCGTATCCATATTGGGAAAGTTTCTTGCTGAAAATAGCCATTTCACCACTTTCGTACTGAATCAAGTCACCAAATATCCATTCGTTATTATATAAGTTTTTACCTCTGAATTTTATTGTTCTCATATTCATTACTATTTTGTTTTACTTCAAAATATCAATAGCTTGCTTCAATATAACATCAGCTATTTTTTCATCACCGATCTCTGTTTTGCAAATTATTCTAAGTTGCGTTGCTAAATATCTTGTAGCTTGTGCCAACTGTTGAACATCTTTTGGGACTTCCATATCATTTTCAATCGCAGACCGTCCCAATATCTCTGCTATCCTAAATTCTATTTCACTCATATTAAGATAAGAACGTATAACCCTTTTTGATAGCAAGAGCTTCTTCTTTACTATCAAACATTAAAGTTGTTTCGCACTCGCTTCCATAACATAAAGCTTTCACTTTCAGCCACCAATGATAATTTCCACTACCATAATCATCATAATATGGCTCACCGATAATCTCGGTTACATAATGTTCAAGTACATTCATTTATCCTCCTTGTTTTTTGTTTTGACTTCCTCTAATTTGCAACAATTATGTTTATCATCTTGCTTCCAACATGGAAGTCCTGAACCTGAATATAAGTCGCAATAGTCACAACCGTCCCAATTTGGGCGTGCTCTACATACATTGATAATATTTTCCCTTTGTTTGTGAGAAAGAAAATAACTTCTTAATCTTTCCGCATTATTAACATTAGTTGCCATGTTCTCAAAATTTATCATTTATAGACTCTTTTATCTTCTTGTCGGTGCCGGTTTAGTTTTAAACATATACAAATCTTTACCATCATTATCAAGAAGATAATAATCCGGTTTTACTAATGTGATCCAGTAATCTATAGGCAGCAAACGTTCGTCTCCAAAAGAAGGAGATGTGTATTGGCTAGTTGGAACATAATGAGCTTGAAACAAAACCTTATCATTATTATATGTTGACATGATTCTTGTTATATCTACATCAGAAAAATGTTCCAAGACCCCATGTGTTACCACTACTGTAGATGATTCAAAAAACTTAGGTTCACAAATATTCTCTTTAACATAAAACAATGGGACTTTTCCTAAGTAATTATCCGTGGATATTGAGAGTGTGTTCTTGCAACATAGCTCCAACATAGGAATATTGATGTCCGAGAAGATAACTTTTGAAATTTTCTTTGCATCAGAAGCACCTGTTAATCCAAAAGAATTAAACAACCTCTCTCCTATTTGCGAAATAGCAAGGCTTACAGTACCTATTCCACATCCTTCCTCCTTTAAGATAAGGGGTGCTTTCAGGTCGTAGGATATTTGTTGTATATTGATAATTATTTCTTCTATAAACCGGTTATATTTTTCACAAAAGACATTCACATAACTGTCGTTACAGACACGACTTTGATAGAAATTATCCCATGTATTCACAGACTCTGTAATATTATCTTTGCTCATATCTCCTTTTGATTCTCAAATTATTCCTCATCAACATACACCTCTTTCTTATTGTCAGGCCAAGATTTACGAATCAGGGAAGTGATCTTCTTTCTTTGAAGTCTCTCGATAGCTTTTCTTTTGGCTTCGGCTTTATTATTAGCCGAAACCACTATTTCAAAAGCATCCAGATCAATCGTCACTCGGTATTTTTTCATATCATATTTCTATACTTTTTCCAGATCACTGCTTGCTGCAATTCCTTTTAAAACAGCTCCTCCAACTTCAACGCGATAAAAGTAAGAAGGCTGAATATTGTTATCTGAATCTTCAGAAAATGACGGATACACTTTCTTTACTCGACCAATTTTACCAACCATTGCCGGTTGCAAATCATTAGAGACAATTTTCACATTATCCCCAACATTAAATTTTAAATTTTCCATATTATTGTTGTTGAATTATGCAACCTTACGTTGCGTTGTTACTAATATTTTACATAATGCCTCACAAAGAACTCGTGCCATATTAACTTCTACGGCGTTTCCTATATACTTTTTCTGTTCTGCTTTTGTTCCTATTAGCATATAATCTTCTGGGAATCCCATAATACGTTTCAACTCTGGAATCGTTAGCATTCTCATTTTTATGTCGGAAATTCCATACATGGCCATGAATTCCTTTATTTTCTTCATTACATCACTGTCTGTGTCATATATCTCATATACCAATCCTTCTGGAAACATCTTAATAAAGCCAGGTAGCTCTCCCTCTCCAGATGCTTCAATCAAATATGGTGGCATCTTATCCATTCTAGCGATTAACGTAAAACAAGGTTTATCTACTGATCCGCCAGCAGAATTAAATTGAGGATTCATCAAGTAATGCCATTTACGGTTTGCAGTAATTACTGGTGCCGGTTGATTTATACTTGTGCCAACATTCTTAAAATTTGTATCTAAAATCCAGGGTTTACAGCTTACAAGGCTATATTTGGGATTAACAGTAATACATCCTAGTGGTTTATCCAGCGAAGAAGGTTTACTGTTTCCGTATTGTTGGTCAATAAACACAGAAGAAATTAATGAAAATCGGTCTTTTGTTGTTACGGTTGGTGCTGGTTCATCTACAGATTTACAAAATCCATTTCCATAATGAACAGAAATAAATGCTTTTCCGGTTAGGATATTTAAACGATTTATGCAAGCAACCCCAAGTCGATTTTGAGTAGATATTACTGGACATGGATCATCAACTCCCGGAGCATTGTACTTTCCAGCTTTACTCATTGAGTTATACTTAACCATGAAGGCATCTTTTCCACCTGCTACAAACTTAATAAGTCCTGCATAAATTCTTAATAAAGAAGAATCTACTAAAGGTGTTTTGCGACCAAAAATACTTTTTCCTTCATCATCAAAGTCTAACACATCTCGTACTGCCTTCCAGTTCTTTAATTTTTGGTCTGGCTTTTTAGAATGGGTTTGCTCTGGAAAAACAATAGGTAAACTCCCTTTCGCAAATATTCCGAAAAATCTCTTCCTAGAAGTGTAAGCTCCATAGTCTGCTGAATTTAATATTTTATGCTCAAATTTGTAGCCATAAGACCTTACGTTATCCAGCCATCTCAAATAAGATTTACCTTTATCACGACTAATAGGTTTACCGTACTCATCCAAATCTCCCCATGACATAAACTCTTCTACATTCTCAATTTGAATATAGTCTGGGTTAATAGCCTCAATATACCGAAACAAGTGCTCTGCAAGTGTTCTACTATCTGCATCTCGTGGTTGACCACCTTTAGCTTTCGAGAAATTAGTACATTCCAACGAAGCCCATAAAACTATCAATGCTTCAGGGTATTCAGCTCTGCATTTTTGTAGATGGGAAACTAAAGGAGATAAATTTAGTGTACGAATATCTTCTGTAAAATGAAGAGCGTCCGGATGATTAGCAGCATGACTTGCAATCGCATTTTTATCATGATTTACACATGCTATTACCTTAGCACATTGTTCATTCTCTAAACGGGCTTTTTCTACCCCTGTGCTGGTTCCACCGGCACCACAAAATAAATCTATATAAAGTAATTTCATTGTTTTTCCAAGTATTCTACAATATCTTCATCAGGCATGTTAAAGGTCTCTTCATCCAGATAGAAATAAATCTGTTCATCTACAGATTCTGCTTCTCGTGTACTCCAATTACCCATATCATCTAATAATTGTCGCGCTAATCTCTCGACAGATACAGTCACCTTTTCTTCATCAGGAGTGTTTTCTAAGATTACTACTGTTTTTATTGGATAATCAGCACCATTCCAATCAATATAATCTGGATTTTGGCAAAACATTCCACGAATAATCGACCATATTTTTTCTGACTGAAAATCAGAATTTTGTATATGCCAGTAACATTCCCAGTATGTAAATCCGGCACTGCGTAGCATTTCCTGAATAACCGTATCAGAGGCACCATTACTTACTGCATCTTGAAGTGCACACCAGTACCCTTGATTGAAGTCAGTCAATTTGGGAGTTAATTCGCTGGCCTTTACTTTTACGCTCCCCCTTTTATCAGAAAAAATTAGAGAAACTAATGTATCATTCTCAACAGGATAAGAAACAGAGGTACATATTTGCATAACTTTCTGCTCGTCACTATTTACAGGATGCCATATTACCTCCGCACCTATATTTACAAAATAATATTTATTCATATTCAATTATATCAAGATATGCTTAGCGAATCTAACAGTTGTTTTAATGGCTGTTTGTCATCTTCATTTTTAGCTGTTAATAATTTCACTTCTCTGTCAGCTAATTGATAAAATTCATCTTTTTCAGCATAATTCATAGCTTTTATATACAATTCAAAAGCGTCTTCAATAGACATGCCATCTGCCGAAATATTAGCTAACAATTCTCCCATACACACTTCGCTTTGTGTGTATTGTTCTATAATCTTTTCAAATGTTTCCATGCTGTTAAAGAATATTTTGCCACCCATACCATATCAAATATGGGTGGCGATAATATTAAATAGTCAAGGTCTTAGTCAATTCGCCTTTATAACCACGTTCACGTAACATGTTTATAAGAGCTTCGTCACTATGCAGACAATCGTTACTTTTTGCCTCGCCTGTCAACAGGCTCGGCGAAGGCTGAAATGCTGCAACCGCCCTCACCATGTTACTGTTGTACTTGTTGAAGTTGTTGAAGTAGCCATTACTAAAGTACACGACCCAGCTGCTGAGCTGACTGTACTCACTGCTACTCCAGACCCAGGTTTCATCAGAATCTTCTGTAGGAAGCAAACATTCATCGGGACATCCAATTTCTTTCATTGCTTTGTTTATCTCATCACGATATGCGCAAAGAACTCCTAGCTCCATCAAACAAGGCAAATACCACTGGAGGCCACCTTTTTGATAGTTCCAGCAGCGTTTGGCGGCAGTCATTCCATCAATATCAGTTTGTGCTTCTACAATACGTTTGGTTAGATCAAGTCCGGAGAAAGTTTGCATAGCAACGGATTCATTCTGCTCTTCCGTTAAGATCCTATCAGTATTTCCCCATTGTTCTTGCCAAGTGTCAAACGCCAAAATACGGCTCATAAATTCTGTTGTTACGATAATGCCAATAGCATTAGTATAATTCATACCTCTTGCTCTGAAATCTGCGATTTCATACTGTTTCTTGTCGGCTCCTAAAACCGAAATAGAATACTTTTCCATACTTGTAAATTATTATTAATATTGATTTTAGAACCACACCAATAGCCTTGGAGTCTTCCAATAAAAATTGAATACTGGGAATATCTCTTTAAGTGTGGTGGTTATTTTTCCTGTAATATTTTTCACATGTCTAATTCGCAAATGATTAGCTGTTACGATATAGTCTATTCCTGGGTGTAAACCTATTTGCGAAAGAAGCGATTTCAAGAATATTTTTATATGTTGCTTTGCATCAGTAATTGAACGATAGCCAAAATCAATGTTAGCTACATACTTGATACACTTGCGTTTCATTTATTTTTCAACTTGTTATTAAACTTGATCTTTCCATTTTTATATAAATCAATTTTCTTTTTTCGATACTTCCGTTTTAACTCTGTCCAATATTCTGTTGGATATTGTTTAGAGTACTTGCGAACAGGAGGAGATAGTATAGATTGTATAAGCCGCTTACTAACATTGAACATAGCGGCCAGTCTTCTTTGGCTATATCCTTCACGGGCCAAAATCTGAATAGCCTGGCGTTGTTCTAGGGACAACTTAGCGCGACCATCAAATTTGGTTCCTGCCAACTTGATATTCTCAATTTTCAATGGCATATTTATTACTGTTTTAATGTGAATAGATTTTATAGTTTTATATGGTGTGAATAGTTGTCCACTTTAACCATTGTTTAACACAAAAGGCTGCTCTATTTTGTTAGAACAGCCTTTGCTTTACAGACATCACTTTAACTATGGTCGATTGTACCTTAGTCCGTCTGTATGAATAAACCATTTCTTCAAACTTCCGTCTGGCTTCTGAACTTTTTCAATATCCACTGTTAACCAATGAATAGCTCCCTCACCGAACTTGATTTCCCTTTTGGTCGGGTGTCTCCAATAATCAATCGTCTTTTTGTGCCCCATATTAATCATCATTTATTGCCACAGATTTCACCTTGTCTGTAACAGGCATGTACTCAATAAGATATGCAAGGTGTCCAGGAACAATATCCTCCAGTTCAATATCTACCTGGTTGCCCCATTCGTTATCAAAAGCCGATAATTCAATGCATCCGTCATGCAACCATACCTTATGAATCACGACATCCATAGGTCCGTCATTAAGGTTGACCAAGATTATAGGCGGGTCATATAATTCTTCCTCATCGTTTTCATCATCAATCCAGACAAATTCGCCACCATGAGCTTCCAATGCTAAATGTAATTCTCTAGCTTCCTTTTTTCTAATTTTATCACACATGGCATAAAAATTAGAATGTTCCATATATTCCATGATAATTCAATATTTTATGACCTACAAACACAAATATATTCTCCGGCAATTTTATATTCTTCATACCGTCCATCCCAAGAATTAAGTACCGAGCACCAACCATCCTCACTTATGATTGAATCCAACCAATCACTCAACGAATCAGTAGTTCTTTGAGCCGCCACAGATTCACGCCAAAAACACGCGTATTCATCATCATTATGTACTCTATCACTAGCTATATTAGTCAGTTCATCTTCTGTACCAATATAATAATCAATACCATTTGCACAGTATAGTTGTTCACCATAGGAACATTCTTCAAATGTATCATTCAAATCACCGAATGTACATCCCAAATGTACTCCCAGAGCTACAAATCGTTTGGCTTCATCTTCGTCACATTCGCGTAAATCCATTACTTGCTGGATAATTTCTTTTGTGGCAATAAACCCTTCTTTACCCATGTCAAAAACCGCTTCCAGTTCTTCTGTTAACGCAGTTTCTTCTTCTTCAACAAGGTCACAAATATTATTTATGATCTCTTCAATATTATCTGGAAGCGGACTGTATAACCAACCATTACCATATTTATATCCATTATCTACATATAAACCTTTTATAGCAAGAAAGAAACATTTTACGTTGTAGTCTGAAGATGTATGGAAGTATTTGTTTGACAATCCAAGGATATATTGAATGGGATTATTCCTCATTTTCTCATAAAGCACATTTCTCACCTGTATTATAGCCGCGTCACTAATGTTAAAATTCTTAACAAGAATCTGAAAAGAAATATCATCAAACTGTTCACGGTAATGCTCATTATATGTTTTAAACAACTCCACAAAGTAATTGTAGTCGTTAACATATTGCTCGCCGTTTAAATATTCATCTTGACGAATCGTACCGCCAGACATACCACCTAGATGATATTTGTTCCAAAATTCCAGAAGTTTCTTTTGTCCTTCTGTACGAGGAATTATATGATCGTAGCATTGCCCGGCACCCATACCTCCAGCCCCACATACCGAAACACTGAAACTTTGTTTAAATTTTTGCAATGTTTCACGGTTTATACGAGTAGATTCTTCCTTATAAACCTCAAAATCTACAGTCCAACTGTTTTTATTTTCGTCCCGAAATTGGACGGAACGTTTGAATATTATATCGTTTCTCATAATCAATCTTTCTAATTTTATTTTCATAAACCAGAGGAAATGCACCTAAACTGGTTTATGAAAACTGCCCTGATTAAGTTATTTACGCCATTCCTTCATTTTAGCAACCACATCAATGTTGTTGTCATCCAGCATTTTCTTCAACATACCAATCAAACGCCAACCTTCTCTATTCTCATACAACTTTGCCTTCTTGTTCAAAAAGGCAAGGGATGCGTTTTTACCTAATGTTTTTCCATTGTCATCTATGACAACGCAATTATGAAAACGAATCATGTTCTGCATTGTAAAGAACGCTCCAGATCCTTTGTAAGCATCTAGCCATGCTGCATTTTGAGGAGTATCCCAATGCATTTTGATACGCCTTTTATTGAACTCCTGTACCGAATGCCAAAGTTCATAAGTGTTTCCAGCATGTTGTATTTTGTGTACTGCAAACAACAATGGCTTAATTATTTTTCTATCAAAATCATCTACGAATATGTTTTGACCATTGATACGTTTATATGGTATCCCTTTACATTTTCTCAATTTCAACTTCTCAAATCTCTTTTTGAGTTTCTCGATATAGTCTTTTGCCATATCTAACACCACTCTTTTGTTAAACCAGCGATTTCGATCTCTGAAATTATCGACATCACCGTTCTGCATCATTTTGTGCTGGGCGTACAACTCGTTATTTAACATCTTCCACTGATATTCATATCCCATACTATGAATCACCTCTGAAACTCCAATCGGCTTATAAGCACCGTGGGTATTGGTAGTTATATAAATTATGCGGAACATCTGTGCCATTACCCAACGTCTGAATAATTGCCGATTAGGAATTGTGCCTTGAATTATAATGGCCTGGAAGATTGGATCATCTTCTTCCAAGATACTAATGACACCATCTCTTTTTGAGGCTATAAACTCCAAACCATCTGCACTTTGCATTGCAAAAAGCTCACTAACATCAACACCAGCTTTCTTTAGAGCTTCAATACGCTCCTTAGCTTTGGTTTGATTAGCTGTAAGCGTAAACTCGGTACCACACTCAGGACATTCAAATTTTAACTGTTTCATAACCTATTAATAATTTAATTTTTAGTCTGATTATTTATTTCTCTACTGTAACCCAGTTTTTGAGAATTACTAAATCTCTATCTTTGTTGCTTTGCCAAAACCATTTACCCATTTTATTAGCATCCCAACCTATACCCAATATTATTTGACAGAGAATGTATAATTCCAATTCGACTTGTGCTATATCTCGACCAACTCCAAACAACATGTCTTCATCCTCTAAATCTTTATCAGACAAAGCCTTAAAGTATTTTCGGCTTTTACATTCACTCATTGTTGATGGAATAGAATGTTTATATCGAGTATATAAATGCTCTACATTAGACAGAAACTCATCAAGAGAAGCGCATAATTCCACACCTAAGTCTCCCTCATACTGCGAATTCTGTATAATATATTGGCCATTAAGTTTGAAACTTCGTGTTTTAAAATCTACTTTAAACTTGGTTCCCTTCTCTACAGCCTGTATTGATTCTTGATAAATATTTTTCATAATGTTTACTTTTGATTTTATACTCAAACCTTTGACACATTTCTTTAAAAGTCTGATACTAACATCCAGAATACGCCGGAATATAGGTTTATAAAACCGTAGATGCCGGCGTAATTGTCGGATAGTTGTTAAACGCAAGGTTCTTGTATAAATGAAAGTTGTGTTACTTATAAAACAGCCCCCATTTAGCGTGACACATGTCTATGTGCTTATGATATATACTGTATCAAGTAAGATACCCGCGTAATCCTAGGTCATACATAGGATGACCGTCATCACGCGGACATCATATCTTATCCAGTATGTTAAATTACTAAATCCCAGACTGTAAACTTTGTGTTAAGTAATAAGTTGTAATTCTCAAAATATTGGCACATTTCTATACTTATTCGATTTAGAGCTGGTGTGATCAGGAACGGACCAGGACAATTAGTACTCGGTCCTTCCTGATATATAACCAGCTATATAAATGATATTTCTTGAATTACATATCTGTGCTAAATAGTTATCCTCATAATACTGATACATTACTTTACCCAATAGATGTATTCCGGTTGGATATTCCTGGAGCAGATGAGTTATCGACTCATAGATCCAGGAAGCTGCTCACCGGAACAGTAAACAAATGTATTCCTTGAATAACTTCGAATGTATTTCGCTTATTTTACAAGTCCTCAAATGAATGGCACATCACTTTACTCTCATGATAATTATAAATATGACCTGATCGAGAACCTGAGGTGAGAGGCTATGCAGCCTTGTAACCTCCGGTGAACGATCAATAGTTCATACTTTAGAATATGAAATTTTCTTCTTGAACTTGCCTGCTGTGCTGCTTTATAAACCCTCATAACAATCGACACATTTATTTATCTTCATTGATATAATCCAGATGATTATATGGTACCCGGAGTAGATACTGAAGGATGTAATCCTTCAAGGATAGAATCGGGGTACCTAATATATAATCTGGATATTAAACACTTGTTCCTCGGATTCATTTACTGTGTGTTCAGATTGTAGTTACAATATTGCCACTAAAGTATTGTACGCTGCTCTTCTGGTTAAAATAGCATTCTGCATACAACCTATTGTCAAATAACCTTCAATTTCTTTACTTTTAGATTTATTTCGATTAGCCTTTACGTTCCGACCAATGCCTCTAACAACACAACCATCCGGCTTATCCTTAACATAGCCAAGGCCACCAACTTTATGTTTCCCAGTTTCAACGGCTCTAAGGCAATCCATTACGAATTTATTCAATTCATTAATATCAACCCGAACATTACATACTGGAAGGGTCTGAGTCGCCCAACTATATTCTCCATTGCCTTTATATAAATATCGGTTAACCGAATCCACAGCCTTCTTCAACGTAATACCACGTTTTCTGATGGTTCTTGATTCTATTTCTTTCTGGAAGGTTTTAAGACGATTGGGAGAGAAAGAAATCATACTTCCCTTAATGCTGAAACCTAGAAATTTGAACCACTTGTCCATAGTCAGGTACTCTACTTTCTTGGGATTCAAATTCATTGATTTTTCGGCCAATCTCTTTTGTAAAATGGTCATAGCCTTTTCATAGTCCGGACCAACGAACAACATATCATCCGAATACCTTACGTAAAACCCATTCAATTGGGACAGTTCATCATCTAGGCTATATAGCAACACGTTGGCTAACCAGCTTGCTACTGCGCATCCTTGTTTAAGTGATTGATATTTCTCATGCAGTTCGTTGTTCTCATCGAAATACAATCCGCAATGATAGTATTTTCTTAATACATCAATTAACACAGAATGACCACACTTAGCTTCCACTTTATCAAAGGCTGCGTCAATAAACTGGATAGGAACAGAGTCGAAATATTTACTTAAATCAGACTTCCAGCCCACATAACCATCACTTTTCATGTTAACAATTGTGTGACTTACTTCCAAAACCACTTTACCACAACCAATACCGACCTGATAAGATTTACAAGCAGGATGAATCATCTCTGGCATTAAATCAAATAGCAAATCATTCGCGATGCTTAGGATTATACGATCAATAGGTTCGTTGACATATACAGTACGAAACTCTCCGTTATCCTTCGGGATTTGTGCAATATGTGGTGGTGTTATTTGATATTTACCATTCAACATAGCTTCTGCCATGCGAATTCTGGTTGGTTCTTCTGTCAGTTTGATAAGTTCGCTCTTCCGAATATCCTTCAGAACGCCTTTCTCAATTGCTTTTGTCCATCTATTAATGTCGAAGAACATTGTAAGAATCTTATCTTTCATTTTATATCTCCTTTCTTTTTGAGTTGTTCCTTATATCTCCTGTGCTCACGAATTGTTGCTGCCCATTCTGCTTTTGTAGGTTTGTATCGCCCTTCTGCTTTACGTTGTTTTAAACTCTCTTTATTTTTCAAATATTTGTCTGGGCAACAAATAAATTGAATAAGACGCTTGCTCACTCCAAATATTTTAGCAAGTTTAGAGTAACTGATTAATTGCTTTTCTCTCAACCATTTTATATATTCTTTTTGGTCTGGAGTGAGCTTTATTCGTCTATCATATTGGGTTCCAGCGATACGAATCTTTTCTGATTTATACGGCATCGTTTTTAGGATACATTAAATCATCGTGTAAATTGTTAGGACATCGTTCATCAAACCAATGCCAGACATCAATCTTTAAGGTTCCGGCCGGGAAGTTGAGAAAGTCTTCTTCAATCTCATCATCGTTATTGACCGGAATGTCTCCAAACATTTCCCATAATTCTGAAAGGGTGCATAATTCTACATGCTCTTCACAAATGCCACACCAGCAATCTTCTTCCTCAACTGAATCATTATAGCTGATTTCATCTGTGTTTGGATTTACCCATGCTCTTTCTTCAACATTATTACTTCCACATTTGGGGCAATACAGTGAATCTAATGGCTTTTTCATTTTTACTCCCTTCTTCTTGAAGGATATATCAAATTGTCGGAGATTTGAAAGTTCAGTAAGAACCATTTCCGTTACAAAAGCTCTCATCTTATTTATCTGTTCATCTGATGATATTCCCCATACATTAGCCGCAGCTTGTACTGCATTTTGCATTGAGAAACATATTTGCGTCCAGTCATCGTACTCTTTTTTATCTTCGAGGATTTCATAGATTAGCGTTTTCGCTTTCTCAATATATTCTTGATTGAATGATTTTGATGTTTCCATATAACTTCACAATTAGTTTAATTTATTATACCATTCTATTTCAGCATCATTTGCTTCACGATACAGCATATATACACCACCAATAGTTGAGTTGTAAATAAGGGTGTATCCATCCTTTTGATGTACGGAATCAGTGCCATTATTCACCCACCTTGGTTCTTCGCTGCGAATATCATCGTCAGTCCATTCATCGCTATCCCATTGCTTCAGATAATCAATAACAGCTTCTCCATTCGCATCGGTAAAAACAGTTCCATACCCTTTACCATCGTATAGTTTATCACATTCGTCCAGCATGTCTCCGTACTGGACATCAATGACAATTCTATAAAGCTTTTGATTTCCCATTGAACTTAAATGCGGCATAACTATCTTTTCTTATTGCGTTTACGATCTCTTCTTATTTGTTTCTTGTTGCGCCCACTTTTAGTGGACGAACCTTTATATGTAGGAGGAACCCGTCTCCACGGAGTCGATTTCTCTTCATAGTCTTCTATTCTTTCAAAATAGACCGTAGGTGGATTTTCAAATAATATCATATTCATTTTTGCACCGTTTTGAGGGTTAATATTTCTTCCCATGCATCTTCTCACGGAGTTCGTTATATCTCATTTTTTGTTCGATGTGCCAAAACAGATCTATTTCAAGATGCTTTGCAAGTCCAAAAATTGATACTATCATATCATTTACAGTTGTAGGAAAATCAAATAGTCCATCATATCTAACAGGAAGCGTGGAAATAGCATATATAGTCTCTGTAAATGTCTCACTGACACAAGAGTCAGCAGAATCATCTATAACATCTGAATTAATATCCTTCATTGCAGGTTCAAGGCTTATCCCTCGAAGCCCAGCCAAATCAAGTAGGTGAATAACGGCATCAGCTAACTCTTCCTCTATTGACCCTTTGATTGTTTCATTGTATGCAACTTCGTAACCGCGCTCTTTGGGAATGTCTAGGTCTAACCCTTGACAAATACGACTGGTTGAGATTTTCTTCTCAAACCAATCAACATTAGCACGCTTTCCCCTTCTATCAGCTTCCACAGCTTCCATTAGTTCGGATATTATGAGACAGAGAAAATGTTTATTACTCAATTCCGTATCATGGAATCCATGTTCACAAGCGATTTTATATGTTTTATCCCTTAATTCGTTGAGATTCATTGCCAATTACTTTAAAAATTACCAAACCCTGATGTCATAGTCTCTAAAATAATATTCCAGTTCTTTTATCCCTTCCAAACTGTGCAGTCCACCCTCGCCAATTACTTCAATATCAACAGATATTTCATAGTCTGTTTTAATATTTACCTTAGAACTATTGAAAGTTTTTTTCACGCATTCTAAAATACTTGAAGAATCTGTACCATTTTTTACTATATTGAGTATCATTGTTTTTTGAATTTTAATTATGCAACATCATCTAACGGTCCACTATAGACTCTTCCATCCATATAATACAACCTGTCCTCATACTGGTTGTTATGTAATTCCTCCCGGATTGCATTTTCATCATTGGCCCAATACTCATATTCTTCATGCCAGCATTTGAAAAAACTGTCGTAGCATTGTTCTATTAAGTCTGTGAGCGAAAAGTTGTCCGGATAACTGCACCAAGTTTTATAATATTTGATGATAGGTTCAAGCAAGTAGAAATCATAACACATACCTGTTAGTGGACAATCATCACCTACAGATTTGATAATACGGCTTCGTCTGTATTTGTAAGTGTATTTTTCATTTATATATTTGCCTGAAGATGAATAATATCTACCTTGTGTAATGTATGGCATAATATTATTATTGATATATCGAAATAATAGTTTACCACATAATTCCTCTGCATAAATATCATTACTGCAATCTATTGGACACTCAAAAATGGGATTATTATTATATTTAAAATTAAAATTGTATCCGCTATAATTAACACTCCAACTACATGATTGGGTATTTGTCAATTTCTCGAAAGTTCTTAGAGACGTTACATAATCTGAACCGTAAGCCTCCATACACTGATCCATTATATTCCAGCGTTCACGCTCAATAATTTCTTTTTGTACCTCTTCCGACAATTCATCAAAAGTGTACAGTTGCAATGTTATTGTTTTCATTGATTTAAGATTGTTGGTTTTTAAACTCCATATAAAGGAACTCTGATATATTTGACTGGAAATTATAGGATATTCCCCATGTTCCAAAAGTTTCAAAGAACCAGTCAACAAGAAAGTCCCGGTCCTCGTTAGCTTGTTCGCTGTCTTCACCGGCATCTAATCTAGCAACCATAGCATTTACAAGAGGTGTGTCGTATGTAACCTCTCCATAAATATGATAAGGGTAGTCATAATCAATGTTATTGAAATTACCACAAATCCTGTGGTCCGGATTATGCAAGTATTTCTTCATATCAGAATTAAATTTCCAAGCCATTACATTGCTGTAATCTTCCAGATATTCATCCGAAAAGTTCTCCATGATAAAATCTTTATTTTCATCATCAACCATGCTTTCACGTGCATCTTTGAGAATTTGACAAAGGCGTGTCGCCATATTATCAATATTTATATACTTCTTTTCTTCCATTTTACTACTTTATTTGAAGTTGAAGACTATCATTACCATAAGAATACATCATTACAGAAGCTCCACAAGGAGCATTTTTACCAGCATGGAAACATCTCACACCTATTTCACGAAGTTTCTGAAAAGCATCAAATGATTGATTTTCGTTTGGAAAATGCAAATCAATAGAACTACCAATATCTACATGCTGTACCTGCAAGGACACTTTGTTTTTGTGATTTAAGACTATTACATCCATATTATTCATCGTTTTCTTGTTCACGTCTATATTGTCTGTATCTATCGTATGCTTTAAATGTCTCTGCTATAGTTTCAGAGAGATCATTAAATTTCAGAGGAGTAATCCTTGCAAAATATGCAATCCCTTTAGTTGTATAGCAACAATTTGTAACAAGTCTATCTGGAGTGCCAAACAAACCACGAACTTTAAAGCGGTCATCTGCTCTTACTTGGAAATGTTCTGACAACACCTTCAATGTTTCATTACCTGCCTTGACTGCTTCTTCCAAAGTATCAAATATACCTATGGCAATTGTCTTACTACAAGAAGTAGCTGGGCGGCTACCTATCGGTCTGTCATTATAACGAAACTCTATTTCTAACAACTCCTTTTGCATATTTCCTTTTGTTTTTATTATCGAATAGTTTTTTGATGGTGTCCATAGTTGTCCACTTTTTGAATATTAACTCGCTTTAACTTTAAAAGAAAAGGCGCAACCAGAACAATAACATTCTGATCGCGCCACCCTTCAAACAAAAACATGTCGAACAACACACATGGAAACAACTAATATATGTAGTGTTCCGGGAATCGAACCCGGATTTCTACCATAACACTTTACTCGTGCTTACGATACTCTTTCACTTGTTCAATATCATCCATATTATCCCACCAATTTGAAAAGTCATAGCAAACAAGATCTTCATCAAATTCTTCTTTCCCATCTTCATCTGTAGAAATATAGTCTTCCCTATCAAAACCCGCAATACCAATCATATCTTCGGTGTCTGTAATACCATCAAACCAATCTTGCGCTTCTTTCACATCATCTTCTCTAACGCCTGCATCAAAATGTTTTTCGTCTTTATATCCAAGCCAGTCTGCGATTGTATCAAAGTCAAACCAAAAGAAATTATTTATGTCATCATCGGTCCAACCACTTTCAGGAGCATCACTTTCCATTATGGATTCAATTTTATCCAGTTGTTCATCGGTACAGTTCTTTGCCCGATCCTCACCCCCACTCCAAAATTTGAAATCTCGAAGTGAAATTTCTGATATAACTTTCATAGTTCGTTTGCTTTTAAAAGTTCCCTTGCAACTCTTCCTACTTGCAACAAGTATATACTCCAGACTCTCCCGTCAGAAATTTTGTTCTGAACAACAGCACTATAACCGCATTTAATATTCAATTCTCTCACATCATAAGGGGAAACAAGCATACCTCCATGTTGTGCCAAGTTATAATCCGGTTCTTTAGGAAATGATTTTATATACCTCTTAATAATTTGAATACTCTCTTGCTTATCCTTTCCTTTGGATAACAATTGTTTCTCAATACTATTCATAACAGCATTGAGATTAGGATTTACTGAATACTTCATATTACAATAGTTTTATGTATGAATGCTCCAACGTCTTTCAGTCGCATTTGGGGACATAATTATCCCGCCGCAAATTTTGCGTTCGCCATTTACCACCTCAGAGAATCCAAAGCTATTTTTCGCAAAATCACCGTATATTTCAATATGTTGGTTAACGGCAAATCTCACCCATTTTTGTAGACTTTTCAAGCAATCTTCAAAACTTGAATCTTGCAATTCCGAAGCAATATTCTTGACCTCTTTTACACGCTCTGATATTTCTGGGGACATTTTAAATTCCAATGGTTTGTTTATGGCTGCATACTCTTCAGGGTATTGAATGGAAAGTTGATGTATCCGGCTTCCCCAGATATTATTGAATATTGAAACAATCTTATCTTTAGATACTTTTTGAAGTTGTGCTCCATCCCAATAAAAATACTTATTATAGTCCAAATCGTCCCAATAAACAATACTTGCTATTATCGCAAGAGAATCTTTCATAATTGCAAACCGGTTACTTTCTGACGAAAAAAGACTTTCTACACTGGGGCCAATAAAACACAGATGTGTTCCGTGTGTGCGCACTAACCAAAAAAATGGCTCATTAGTCTTTTCAAGAGTTTTCAAATCATACTTCTCGAAATCAGAGATGCACAATTTAGTATCGTATAACTCTTTGCGCATTTGTTCGATAATTTCTGGTATCATACTTCTTTATTTTAATTTTCACTTTTTATCAATCTCCCAGTATAACCACGGTATTCAAGCAATGTCACAATAAGATGATCTGGCACATCTCTCAAACGTCTGTAATTTTCCGTTAACACTTCAAGCAGATATTCTTCATCTTGTCCCTGCAAAAGATTAGTCAACTCCCAGCCATAACTTGTGTACATACCTATATATTTACTACTTTGGAATAACGTAATTCTCCAGTGTATCCACGTCTACGCAATTCAGCAAACAACATGTTGTCATCAAAGTCAGACATTTTCAGAGTCGCTTTTACTCCTTGTTGAGTTATGCCGCCACTAGATTTGCGTCTTCTTTCCTTGTCACACTTCTTACAATAGTTTGCCAACCCATCTTTGGTTGCCTTATTCTTAGAAAAATTTGATATAGGTAAGCTCTGACCACATTCTTTACACACTTTTGTTTCCATTATTATCTTGATATTAATTGTTCTCTTCGGGATGGAGTTTCAAATACTCGGTAAGTTCACAGTCATATATTTGTTCCTGAACAATTTCAGAAACAAGGGAATCTCCTTTAGTCTCCCAGAATTTCACTAACAAATCAATATTGGCACATTCTGGATGCTCTGTAATTATGCGCTCTCGGATTTCTTTTGGGATGCTAGATCG